>DATNKA010000018.1:0-2768 GCA_035603655.1 Candidatus Acidiferrales bacterium
CACCCGGGCTGGAACAATGTCTAAGCCACATTTCTGAATTCATAGTCGCTCGCTCGCTCAATTGTTATTCAAGGGCTCGGACGGTTAGCCTCAGCCTTGAGATGGCAAGGAGCTTTTCGATGAACCAACGAGGAGACTGGACTTGTGTACGCAGCCACCGAAGTGGGAACTGCTTCGCAGCAGTATTGGCCTGTCTGGCCCTGTTGGCGGCCTGCGTCCCTGCCGTAAGTCAGGACGATTCGTCCGGCAATCCCCCGGCGCGCATTGCGCGGCTCAGTGTTGTAAAGGGCAATGTTTCTTTCTTGCGGGCAGGGCTGGATCAATGGGCCCAGGCTACGCTCAACTTTCCCGTAACGACCGGGGACCGTTTATACACGGATAAGGATGGAAGGGCCGAACTTCAAGCCGGATTCTTCGCGGTGCGGATGTCTGCCTCTAGCGATGTCACCGTAACTAACCTGAATGATGAAACCATGCAACTTGGATTGGAGGAAGGGACGTTGCGGATCAGCGTCTATGAATTGCCCTCCGGAAATGCTGTCGAAGTGGACACCCCTAACGGAGCGATTACGGTGCAGAGTCCCGGAAGATATCGCATTGATACCGACCCGGACGGTGACCGGACAATCGTCACGGTAAACCGAGGCAGCGTAGATGTAACCGCCGAAGGTTTTTCGCAAAGTGTCGACGAGGGCCAAGCCTTCGAACTTAGGGGCCAGAATCCGCCGCAAGCCACAACTGCTCCGATGCCTTCCCCCGACGGCTTTGATGAGTGGAGTGAAGAGCGCGACCGGCGTCGAGAGTCTGCCACATCCGCGAAGTATGTGAGCCCTGGCACTCCGGGCTTTGACGATCTCGATGAATACGGACATTGGGCGATCGTCGACGAATGGGGGCCGATCTGGTATCCGCCGGTTGCGGTTGGCTGGGTACCCTACCGCTTCGGCCATTGGGCATGGATCGATCCCTGGGGATGGACCTGGATTGAAGACGAGCCGTGGGGCTTTTGCAGCTTCCACTATGGCCGATGGGTTCGAATCGGAACGACCTGGGGATGGTTGCCCGGGCCAATCGCCGTCGCGCCAGTGTACGCTCCGGCGTTCGTTACATTCCTGGGAGGTCCCGGCTTCTCGATTGGCGTTGGCATTGATCTGGTGGGCTGGTTTCCGCTGGGACCCGGAGAGCCCTTCTTTCCCTGGTATCACTACAGCCCGGAGTATCTACGCGTAGTGAACGTCACCAACATTCGGAACGTAACCAATATCACCAACATTACCAATATTACGAACATCCGCGACGTGCATTACGCCTACAAGACGGTCGCAACCACGGCGGTTCCCAAGAATGCTTTTAGCAGCGGGCAACCAGTTGCGCACCAGGCTGTCAAGCTCAGTCCTGAGCAGATAGCAAGGGTACCGGTCACTCCACACCCGGCTGCGAACCCTACCATGCGCGCAGCCACGCCGGGCAAGCCTGTGCCTGCGCCGCCGGTACGTTCCCAGCGGCTTGTTGCCGGTAGCGAAGCGGCCCGGCCGGCTGGGAATGAGCCACGGCAGCCATTCTCTGCGAGAATGCGCGAAGCACCGGTGGGCGGAAACCCCGGAATCCCGTCACGGTCTGAGTCGCGGGGTTTGATCACCAGGATTCCGCCACCAGCACCAAGGATACCGTTTGCCGATACACGACGAGCGATGATGGAGCATCCGGGAAGGCCGCTCGAACCGGGCCAAGCCGAAGATCTGCGAGTCGGAAGACCGGTTGGACCCATGCGGGATCGCGAGTTTCCTCCACACCCGGCGCCGGTCTTGCGCGAGCGGGCAGTACCGCCGCCAGTTCCCAAGCCCCATCACTGAGGGAAACGTCCATGTCGATGCCAGTGAATCCATTCCGGAAGGTACGCGGCTCTACTGAGCTTTCATGGAAACAGCATGGAGGCCGCGAAATTGAGAGTCTCTTGGCCATGAATAAACGAACTGAAAAGACCGAAAGAATATCGCAAGGCTGGAGGTGCAGCTGTTGCGGCGACCTCATCACCAGCATTAAGGATGGATGGGTCGAATGGCTTGCGAGCGAAGATGAGCATGGTGCACGGCTGAAGGGTCTAAGAATGGTTCATCGTTTATCGCGTTCCCCAGGGTCGGCCGGGCGTGGCTGCCGATACGATAGCCGCCAGGAATTCCGCAATGATCGGAGCATTGTGGAAGGCTTATCGCTCGAACGATTTGTGGGATCGGATGGTTTGATGCTGCTCCTCTCTTTTCTAGCCTCGAGTGAAATGCCCCGCGGAGATGTGCTCGAACTCGCAAAGCGCGTGCAGATTCCAGGGTACGAACAGGCTCGTGAACTCTTCCCGGAAGCAATTGGCATGGGAGTATTCTCGCCTACAATCGGCGAGGGGTACTACCTGCAGTCCGAGATTCGGGAGCTGTTGGGTTGGGCCAGCCGCGAAATTAACTCTTAGGTACGACTTTTGTCGTATCAATTCCTCTTGCCTGAAGGGAATCGTCCACTAAGCGTAGTCGCCGAATTTTCATTCGTTCTACTGATGAATTGTCCTGAGTGCTGCGGACCGTTAGCCTCGGCAATGAAGGACGGCAACAGATCGAGTCCCTATTTCCGCAGGCCAACCTCGGGAGGTTACTAACGTGGGCAAAACGATTGGCATTGATCTTGGTACTACTAATTCGGTGGTGGCAGTCATGGAGGGCGGTGAACCCAAGGTTATTGCCAATGAGGAAGGCGGGCGCACGACACCGTCGGTGGTGGCG
>DATNKA010000019.1:0-2423 GCA_035603655.1 Candidatus Acidiferrales bacterium
TCGCAGGCCAACTGGAAATCTTGGGCTGGCATACCATGGCTCCGGAATCGAAGTTATTCAAGACTGACCCGGCGCTGCAAGCCTGTTTAATACGCCCCAACGCCCACATCATTCCGGGGGCCGCCGGTGAGCCGGTTCGCAAGATTCAGACGGCGCTTGGTCAGATAGATAACGCCAGCATTTCTCCCGCTGAGCTATCGGCCGCGCAGTACGGACAGACAACGGCTGCTGCTGTGCTGGCATACAAGCGGGCCCGCGACATCGTAAACAAGTCATATCAAAAACAGGCCGACAACATCGTCGGCGAAATGACGATTGCTGAGCTCGACAAAGACATGCTGGGGGTCGAGACCGGCGTCGTCGCCAAGGCATTCGCCACCATTCCGGAGGCAACAGCCACGATCCGGCTGGCAATTACCCGCCTGACCGCAGTGAGGGCATCCTTTTCGTCGTCCAGCCCGTTATCCGCGGGAGGTAAGGAGCGGCAGGTCGCGGAATGGAATTTCAAGGTGAACCGGGCAGCGGACCCCGTAACGCAGATTGACGCGATTCGGTCGATATACGAACTGATGAACGAAACGCTGTTTAGAGCCTCTCACTTTTCCGCGCAGTGGAAGCTGTTCCGATTCTCCAAGCGGGATCGAACCAGCGCCGGGGCGCCGGCCTACACGACACTCGGGGGCAAATACTTTCCGGTTGCTGAAAAGGATCAGGATCGCGAGTTCAAGAATGCGATTTACGTCACGCCGGAATTTTCCAATAAAGTGTTTGCGGCCAGCATTCTAATCCACGAACTGTCGCACTATTGCGGAGGAAAGCAGGGCTCTTCGAACAGTATCGAACATCGCGCGAGTCCTCTACCCCCTCCTCTGGGGAGGCGACTGGAGGATGGGTCCACCAACTACGCCGATATGACCGCGGATTTGGCCTATCGAAATGCGATAAGTTATCAACTTTATTGCGATCCCAATGGCTTGGGCAAGCCGCCGCAGTAAACGGGGTAAACCCAAACCTTAACCACCGGGCGCAAAGTAGCCCGCAGTCGGTTTTTCAGGCGTGACTCCCTTTGCCCGCCCAAGCGTGTGTGATTCCGAGGTCGGTACTGACGTAGGACTTCTTTTAAGCTCCCCCGGCTCGCAATATCCAAAGGAATCCTTTGCCGAGAAGGCTTTCCTTCGCCAAGCCGCTCAATCCTCGCAACTATCTGATCCCCCGTGGTTTGCATGCTTACACACTGTATCTCTGTTTAGAAAAACTATAACCGCTTTTTCTAAATCGAGGGCAAGTCCTAAATAACACGCCGACACCATTGAATTTGCATAAATGCCTGCTCACGGGCGGCTTCCTTCAAATAGCTGCATCGGAGTGCCCTGCGTGGAGTACCTACCTTCGCTCTGTAATCAGGCGCATCCGATCCAGCACTAGCGTTTATGGATAACTTCCCTGGCCTACAACGGAGGGTGACCCTTCACGTGGCGATTTACGCCAGCGATACCGCAGTTTATGGCAATCCGAGATGTTCGGGATACTTCGCGTTTGCTATCAATACTATTCCCAAACCGTCTACCTCCTTGAGTTTCTTGGAACCAATCGCAAGCAGGCACGAGGTAACGACGCAGGATGATTACTCGACGAGAGGCGGTTCGACTGCTGGGCTCGGCATCAGCTGGAGCATGGTACGCGGCAACCCAGACGGGCATCAATTTTGTACTCTCACCGACAGCCGTCGCTACCAGGCGCGATTCCACTCCCGGACTCGCACCCGGAGCGCCAAAATCGGCGGAAAGGTCGGCTTTGATTGACGCGTTTCTGAAGCGATCGGAAGGGTTGCAGAACAAGTTCGAGGCGCGCGAGCACAAGAGCGACTGGGGGATGCCCTATCGGTTGTTCCACCCAGAAACCACCAGAAAAGCGCCATTAGTGCTGTATCTGCACGGGAGTGGCGGACTGGGCGACGACAACCTGAAGCAGCTAAGTCTCGGCAATAGGTTCGGCACGAGGGTCTGGCTGCTTCCGGAAAATCAGAAGCGCTTCCCCTGCTACGTATTGGCGCCGCAGACCGATCGGGGATGGATCCGATACGACTTTTCGCAACAGCCTGCGAAGGAGCTTCCAGGTTTCGGAGACGGCGCACGATTGGCTTTGGAAATCGTCGAGGGGTTGCGTCGCGAGTTTCATATCGATGAGCACCGTATCTATATCGCGGGAAATTCCATGGGCGGCGCAGGCGTGTGGAATGTATTGGCGAATCGGCCCAACTTTTTCGCGGCTGCAGTGATCTGCTGTGGAGGCGAGTCTCCCGATGATGGCACTGGGTCTGCCGCTACGCCTTTGTGGGATTTTCACGGAGATGCGGACGAAGTTGTTCCTGTGTCTTCATCGCGTGACCGCATCGCGGCGAGGCGGAGAGCGGGCGGACACCC
>DATNKA010000020.1:0-4166 GCA_035603655.1 Candidatus Acidiferrales bacterium
CCGCGGCTTTCGCAAACCAACGACAGTTCGGTGCACCGCGACGCAGTCGCAGCTGTACCTCGAAGCGCGTACTGGGCGTTTCTCATCCGCTCTTGCAGACAATTCCGGTTTGGTTCACTGATTACCGTTTTAACAGCGTACGTTGCTTCTCTCTCACTGACCGCCTGCAAAGCTAGTGAGCCTGGCAACGCGGAAACGGCCGCCATCAACTGGACCAAGCATCACGTCACCATCCGCGGCGGGAAGGTAAGGAACCCGGTGCCCGATACTCCGGAGAACCGCTCCGATGGCGAGGACGCATTCGTCTCTTACTGTGCAACGTGCCACGGCAACGACGGCCAAAACACGGGTGTGCCGTTCGCCGAAACAATGTCTCCGCCCGTCCCGAGTCTTACCGATGCAACCATACAGCGCTACACGGACGGACAGCTGAAATGGATCATCACCAACGGCATCTGGCCCTCCGGCATGCCCGCTTCCAAGGACGTGTTTTCCGACGACGATATGTGGCGCATGGTACTGTACATTCGTCATCTGCCCGCAAAGGGCAGCCGGGGCGAACCCAGATCATCGGGCGGCAAAGGCGCTAACACCGACGCCACGCCCGCGCCACACTGAACAACGCTGCTTCGTCGCGTTTATCATCGACTCGCAAAGCGGTGCCTTGACGAGTGCAGCGCGTCACGCTCTACAGGTTGGCTCATCCGAACAACAAACGTGAGTTGGTCTGCCATCTTTCCAGCCGCAGTAGCGCATTTTATTGCCATACCGCTCTGTCAGGTAGTTGCATCCTCCAGGAACCAAGGTTCGACTCACTGCTCACTTCGGTCGCCGCTTCGATTCCGTTACCGCGCTCCCAGCCGCGAGTTGACAGCTAGACTTCCCGTTAGCCGGGGAACGATCAGTAAATCAGAATCGAGCCCGGAAGCATCCTTACCGAGTTCGGCAAAGGCGGCATGCAAGTTGCGACGAGCGAACCCTACAGGCGAGCATGAAGAAGTTTCTCGGCGTCTTCACAAAAAAGTAATGCCAGGGCAGCGAGCCCCGAAGACGTTGCGAAGGTCACGGTAGTCAACAAGCTCGAATGCGTAGCGTCACTCTCTCGCAAAACCTCAGCCGGATTGGTAACGGGAAGTCGGCTTCTCGTCACCAATTGCACAACTGATGAAAAGGGCGTTTCTCGGGACCAATCCTGAGGTATGGCTTCTAGGTTGCCTGCCATCCGCGCGAAATCGGTGAAAAAGTCCCACTTGATCGTCTCCGGTACGCACTCACACTTTGCATTTGAAGTCTGGCCGAGAGATCGTCAATCCGAGCCAGTCCACTAGCTTGACAAACGAATCAACGAGGTCTAATAAAGGGATTCCATCCACTCCTGAATGGATTCGGAGGTTCCTCCGATGCAAACCTCCCGCGGAGAGTGACCGGACGTGCTAGACATTATTTTGAGCGCACTCCTGCCAATGGTCGTCACGTTCCTGCTCGGTTTCGTGGCGGCGCGGCGACACGATTTTGGTTCTAAGGATGCCCCAACCCTGAATCGGATGGTGCTGCAGTACGCCGTGCCCCTGGCGCTCTTTGCTGGAACCGTTACGACCTCACGCGCCGCACTCAGTAAGGACATCCCGCTGGTGATCGCCTTGTGCGCGGGCATCATTGGATTCTATGGTGTGGTGTTTCTGTTCTCCCGTATCGTTCTTCGCATGCAAGTGAGCATGAGCGCACTCGCAGCGCTCACAGCCTCCGCGCCGGCGGTGCCGTTCGTAGGTCCAGCTGTGCTCGGCGATTTGTTCGGAGGGCTTAGCGCCATTCCGATCGCGCTCGGCGGTCTCGTCATTAACCTCACCGTCGTGCCGATCACGATTCTGCTTCTCGCGCTGAACTCGACCGGGAGAGAACCAACGGAAAACACTCCCGCCGCGCAGGGAGGAGAGCAATCGGAATCGTCTCCCAGGTCGTACGTTTCGGTATTCGCTGCCAAACTCGTGGAAACTGTCAAAGAACCGATCGTATGGGCACCTGTTATCGCTTTCGTTATCGTGCTCACTGGTCTTCACATTTCTAAAGTCATCGTCCACTCGCTTTCCCTGCTGGGCCAAGCATCCGGAGGCGTCGCGCTCTTTGCCTGCGGGATCGTGCTTGCATCCGGCAAAATCAAAGTCACCTGGCAGATCTTGTTTTTTGTATTCCTGAAAAACGTTATACAGCCCGCGCTCGTGCTCGGTGGTTTGCGATGGCTCGGCTATGGCAGTCCCGTCGTGAGCGAAGCGGTTCTTACGACGGCGATTCCGACCATGCCGATTGTGATCATGTTTGCTCTGCAGTATCGCATCGCGCAGGCGGAGGCCGCTTCCGCCGTGTTCTTCAGCGTGATGGGCTCGGTCGTAACGATGGGGGTTTTCATCGCCCTAACACGATAGACGAGTGACCTCACGGAATAGGAAAGGAGGATTGAAATGACGACTCAAGTTGAAGCGCTTGCAAAGTACGCCGCGCGCGCCGGATTCGCGGACCTCTCGCAGGAGTCGCGCAGGCAATTGCCGATTCACATCCTTGATTCGCTGGGTTGCTGTATCGCTGCGCTGGGTGCGGGCCCGGTGCAGGCGTGTCGCGAGCAAGTCGCCGAGTTCGGCGGCAGCGGCCCGTGTGCGCTGACCGGCGGCGGACAGGCGAACCCGATCTACGCGGCGTTCTGGCACACGGCGCTGGTACGCTATGTGGACTTCATGGATAACTTCCTGGCGCCGACCGAGACTTGCCACACGGCGGATAATTTCGGCGTGGCTTTGACCATCACCGACTACGTGGGCGGCAGCGGCCGTGACTTGATGCTGGGCGTGGCTCTGGGCTACACGGTGCAGTCACGATTCGTCGATCACGCCAATTTCATGAGCAGCGGCTTCGACCACACTTCGCAACTGGCCTTCTCACATAATGCCGCAGCTGGACGGCTACTCGGCCTGAGCGAGCAGCAGATCGCGAACGCCATCGCTATGGCTGCGGTCAGCGATGCGTCCTTCGCTGTCGTTCGCGCGAAGCCGCTTTCGCAATGGAAAGGACTCGCCTCGGCACAGTCGGCGCTCGGCTCGATGAACGCGCTGTTCCTCGCACGACGAGGTGTGGAGGGTCCCCTGCAAGTGATCGAGGGCCCACTGGGCATCGACCATCTCCTGAGAATGAAGATCAACATTGACTGGGACAAGCAGGGGTACGAGGGCGTCGTCGAGAGCACCATTAAGAAATACAACTCGATGATCCACACGCAGTCCGCCGTGCATTGCATGGTCGAACTCGCTGCGCAGAACAAGATCGATCCCGGTAAGGTGATTTCCATTGAGGCTGAGGTTTTCCAACTCGCTTACGACTTCGCCGGCGGCGGCCTCTACGGCGTGGACAAATTCATCCGCACCAAGGAACAGGCGGATCACAGCCTGCCGTACCTGCTCGCTGTGGCGCTGCTGGATGGCGACGTGATGCCCGCGCAATTCCAGCCGGAGCGCATTGCGAGAGCTGACGTGCAGACATTGTTGAAGAAAGTTTCGGTCCGCCCGAACCAGGAATACACGGCTGAATATCCAGCGAAGATGCCTGCCAAGATCACCGTGCGGCTGGTGGACGGAAAAATCATCGAGCACGAAGTACAGGCCTATCCGGGACTCGCGTCCGAACCGTTCACATGGGAAGAATCCGTGGAGAAGTTCGATCGGCTCGTGGCCGGGCGTGCCGATGAAGCGCTTTGCGGCGAAATCAAGGACGCCGTACGGTCAGTGGAAAATATCCACGTTAGGGATCTGACGAGGCTGCTTGGGACCGTCAAAGCGAGCCAGCGCGGCGCCGCGTGATCCGGAAGTAGCAGATGAACCACAAGAAAGGAGAAATGAGATGGCCATTACATCCGAGCGTGTTAGCGAGATTTTCAAGGGGCTGGAGCAGGGCGATGGCGCCGCGTTTTTTGAGCATGTAGCCGACAAGGTGGACTGGATTGTGGAGGGAACGCACCCGCTTGCCGGTCATTACCTCAGCAAGCAGGCATTCATCGCAGGTACCTTCGCCAAGCTGGCCAAGGTGCTGCCGGAGGGCACGGAGCTGCATGTTGAAAATGTACTCGTGAGCGGAGATTGGGCGGTAGTTGAACTGCATTCCCTGGCCACCGCGAAGAACGGGCT
>DATNKA010000021.1:0-19122 GCA_035603655.1 Candidatus Acidiferrales bacterium
ACCGGTGCCGACGTAAACCGTCGAATGGTTCGATGGGTCGATGGCGATTGATCCCACAGCTAATGACGGTTGCGCATCCGTGAGAGGCCTCCAGTTCACACCGCCATCCGTGGTCTTCCACACGCCTCCGCCGGCGGCGCCGGCGTACACCACGTTGGCATTCGTCGGATCAACCGCAAGCGCGGCCACGCGTCCGGCAACGGTTGGAACATTGTCGGGGGTACTCGTAGGCTCCGGTCCGATGAGCGTCCACCGTGTTGAAGAAACGGCGGCAGACGAGACGTCTAAAGCGCTGTCTGGAGAAAGATCATTGTCCGGCATCGTGGCTTCGTCAGCCAACATCTGATCCAATTGCTTGAGTGCCCGGAGACGCGCTCCGGCAGGGATGTGCTTCAGTGGATACGCGCGCTGGTTGTAAAACCACTCCATTCTTTGGCGAATGATATCGCTGCCCTCAGCAGGTTCCGATGGCTGCTGGGCGAATACGAGCGAAACGCAAAACAGAGTTGCAACTGCCAACCGAATGGAGATGGCCGTTGGTTTCATTGTCCCTCCTGCGATTCAGAGTCGCTGATAGACTTAAATAGTGAGGCCCCTCTCGCCGGAGCTGTGGGAAGAGCAGGGAGACCGGGAACGGCCCGCGCGATGAGGAAGCCATTCTGCTCCCGAAGCTGGGCGGAGTCAAGCTATGCAACTGGCGAGTACTGCGCTAGCCCACTACCATGTAGGGATGTCATACCACATTAGTTGCGGATGGTCGGACGACCGCAGGGGCATGAAAAGACTGAACCGTAGGGGTGCAGTGAGGCTGCACCTACGAAGATCTCGGACGCGACTAGACATTCGTCAACCGTGGACTTCCTCTAACGCTTACAACAACAGGTGGGTTGGTCAGAGGCTTACGAAGCAGGGTTCTCCGGTTCTCCTTGGGCTTTCGCCCAAGTCGGAATGACAAGACCCGAAAGACTTCCTCGACAGAAAACGGGCACGGCTTTCGCCATGCCCGTGAGAAATAAATCCCCAGCTACTCTTTCTTGTCTTCGTCCTTGACCGGCTCCACGCCACCATCGTGCGCGGCCTGCGCTTCGGCATCTTCCATCGCTTTCCTGGTTTCGGCGGCCTTCTTGGCGCGGACTTCGGCCCGCTTCTCGCGCTTTTCGTCCAAGACCTTTTCGCTGCCGAGCAACTCGAGAAAAGCTTTGTCGGCGCCGTCGCCCTTATTCCAGCCAGTGCGTATGACACGCGTATAGCCGCCGTTGCGATCGCCGAAGCGTGGGCCAACGGTATCAAAAAGCTTCACCACAGCTTCGTTGGTCATCAGGTACGAGCCCGCGAGGCGGCGAGCGGCCAGGTCGCCGCGCTTGCCCAGCGTGATCATCTTCTCGACAATGGGCTTCGCGGCCTTAGCCTTGGGAACGGTCGTCTCGACGCGCTCTTCTACGATCACAGAGGTGACCAGGTTGCGCAGCAGCGAGCGCCGGTGCGATGTGTTCCGTCCGAGTTTATAGCCTGCTACTTTGTGACGCATGGCGAACCCTCTGGGGCTAAAGCCCCGCATATCTATAAGCTTAAGGAGGCGCGGCTAAAGCCGCGCCTTCTCAAAGCTCAGTTTTCCTTACAAGGTTCCAACTGTGAAACCTTGACCGGTGATTCGTTACAGCTGATCGTCCGGGCCGTAGGCCGATGCCGGTAGCACCATATTCGAAGTCGGGCCGGGCACGGCGTTTCCGTGCTCGTCAATCTTCATGCCCAGGCTCAGACCCATCGTGGACAAAATCTCCTTGATTTCGTTCAGCGACTTGCGGCCGAAGTTCTTGGTCTTGAGCATTTCCGATTCCGTCTTCTGAACCAGCTCACCGATGGTCTGAATGTTCGCATTCTTGAGGCAGTTATAGCTGCGGACGGAAAGCTCGAGCTCCTCCACGGAGCGATTCAGATTTTCGTTGTGAATTTCGGGCTTTCGATCATCCGACGACGACGTGCCGGTTTCGATTTCTTCCTCGAAGTTGATGAAGATGTTCATGTGGTCCTTCATCAGCTTCGCCGCCAGGCCGATCGAATCGGCCGGGGTGATGGAACCGTTGGTCCACACTTCCAGAGTCAGCTTGTCGTAGTCGGTAATTTGCCCGAGACGTGCCGCCTCCACCGTGTAGTTGCACTTGCGGACCGGCGAGTGAACAGAATCGATGGGAATGAATCCGATGCCGAGATCCTCGTCGAAGTTCTTGTCGGCGGAGGTGTAACCGCGGCCGCGCTTCAGCCGCATTTCCATATCAAGCTTGCCGCCTTCGCTCACCGTGGCGATGTAAACATCCTTGTCGAGAACCTCGACGTCGCCGTCGGCTTCGATCATGCCGCTGGTAACCACGCCGGGCTGATCGGCGCGCAGATAGATCGCCTTCGGAGCATCGCCGCTGAGCTTGAACGGAATCTGCTTGAGGTTAAGGATGATGTCAGTCGCATCTTCCACAACGCCGGGGATCGACTGGAATTCGTGGAGCACGCCTTCCATTTTCACCGCGGTGACGGCAGCACCTTCGATCGAACTCAGCAGCACACGCCGCAGAGCATTGCCCACGGTGGTGCCGAAGCCGCGCTCAAAAGGCTGCGCCCAGAAGATTCCGTATTTGTCGGTGAGGGTGGAGGTATCAACTGCGAGACGTTTCGGTTTCTGAAAACCCTTCCAAAGCATTGCTTTCTCCTTCGGCCGTTTGGCTCAATCCTGGCTCCCTGAATCGGTCCATGTTTCGCGAAAGGAAAACGCGAAACAGATTCAGGTCAAGCGCCAGGACAGGCTGATCTGGCTCGAAAATGTATGGACCTGCAAGTCAGCTACCAGCCGCTGGCTTGTCCTACTTACTGTACAACTCAACAATCAACTGCTCGTTCACCGGCAACTGAATATCTTCGCGCTTGGGCAACGAGAGAATCCGTGCAGTGTAGGCATCGCGATTCACTTCCAGCCAGTTAGGCAGCGTGCCGTGACTGGCAAATTCTTTGGCCAACTCCAGCACCGCGAGCTTCTTGCTGTTCTCGCGGATGGAGATTTCCTCGCCCGCACTCACTTCGTAAGAAGGAATGTTGACTTTGCGATTGTTGACGGCCACGTGTCCGTGACGCACCAACTGTCGCGCTTGCCGGCGCGACTGCGCAAAGCCGAGACGGAAAACTACATTATCCAGGCGGCGTTCAAGCTGCTGCAAGAGAAGCTCGCCGGTAACGCCCCGGGTACGCGCGGCTTTCTCGAAATAGTTGCGGAACTGACCTTCCAGCGTAAAGTAGATGCGCTTTGCTTTCTGCTTCTCGCGCAACTGCAGGCCATAGCCAACAATCTTGGCTTTGCGGTCTTTCCCATGTTGTCCAGGAGCAAAGTTGCGCTTCTCGATGGGGCACTTATCGCTAAAACATTTTGCGCCTTTGAGGAAAAGCTTCATGCCCTCGCGGCGGCATAGACGGCAAACTGCATCGGTATAACGGGCCAAGTTGTTCTCCTTTTAGATGACCGGTTTACGGGTTTGGCTTCACCCTTCGTCCCGGACAAAAATCAGCTTCTAGCTTCTCGCCTGCAGCAAAACCATATCCGGTTTAGCCAGAAGCTGGGAGCTGCGTTTAACTACACTCTACGGCGTTTGGGCGGACGGCATCCGTTGTGCGGGATGGGCGTCACGTCGCGGATAGAACGCACTTCAATTCCGGAGGAGGCCAGCGCGCGCACTGCGGACTCACGGCCTGAGCCGGGTCCGCTGACGCGAACGTCCACGCTGCGCACGCCATGATCGCGCGCCATGTTGGCGGCATTCGAGGCGGCCTGCTGTGCGGCGAAGGGCGTGCCTTTACGCGATCCACGAAAACCCAGCGATCCCGAACTCTTCCACGACAGAACGTTGCCGTTCATATCGGTGATGGTCACGATCGTGTTATTGAAGGAGGCCTGCACGTAACACAGTCCGTGCGGAACGTGCTTGCGCTCCTTCTTCTTGAAGGTTTTTTTCTTGCCCTTCTTATCCGGCGCGGCAGTGCCGCCCGCTGCTGCTGGTTTCGCCATAGTTAGCCTTTAGCTCTTAGCTTTTAGCCTTTAGCTTGAACCTTTTCGCCGTCGAGCCAACGGCTAAGAGTTAAGAGCTAAAGGCTGGTTTTTACGTTTTCGATGTCGCCTTCTTTTTGGTCGAGACCGTCCCTTTACGCGGACCTTTGCGGGTGCGCGCGTTGGTGTGGGTTCGCTGTCCACGAACCGGCAAATTACGACGATGGCGGAATCCGCGATAGGAGCCGATTTCGATGAGCCGCTTGATGTTCATCGAAACTTCCTTGCGCAGATCGCCCTCCACCATCCCCTGCGCCTCAATCACGGTGCGGATGCGGTTGACTTCTTCCTCGCTGAGATCCTGTACCTTCTTCATGGGGTCCACCTTGGCCTCATCAAGAATGGTTCCGGCGCGGGGATGTCCGATACCGTAGATGTAAGTCAGCGCGATGTTGATGTGCTTCTGGCGCGGTAAGTCAACGCCTGCGATACGTGCCATAGTTCGTCCTCAAAGTTCGGCGCAGGGCTTATTATCCCTGGCGCTGCTTATGTTTCGTGTTGACGCAGATCACCCGCACCACACCCTTGCGGTGGATAACCTTGCACTTGTCACAGATTTTCTTTACCGATGCTCGTACTTTCATAACAGTTCTCAGTTCTCGTTCTCAGTTAAGTCAGCCTGAATGGACAGCCCAGGCGGCTTGCTCGACGTGATTCATTTATAGCGATAAACAATTCTTCCGCGATTCAGGTCGTAGGGCGAAAGCTCGACCGCCACCTTGTCGCCTGGCAGGATGCGAATAAAATTCTTACGCATCTTGCCCGAGACGTGCGCCAGCACTTGGTGCTTGTTCTCCAGTTCCACCTTGAACATGGCATTCGGCAGAGGTTCCAGAACCACCGCCATCACTTCAATCGCGTCTTCTTTACTCATTCGCTCCTAGTTTGAGAGATCCCTCGCACACCACGCTCGGGATTCGGCAGCGGGCTCCCGCTCCGCTCACGTCGGCTAAACGCCACTACTTCGTCAAAATTACCGGACCGTCTTTTGTTACCGCCACGCAGTGCTCGAAATGCGCGCTGAAGCTTCCGTCGGCCGTGACGGCAGTCCACTTGTCCTCCAGCACTCGCGATCCCGGCTTGCCAAAATTCACCATCGGTTCGATGGCGATTACCATACCCTCGCGCAACTTTGCGCCGTGACCCCGCGCTCCGTAGTTCGGCACCTGCGGTTCCTCATGCAAGTGCGTGCCAATTCCATGGCCAACAAATTCCCTGACCACGCTGAAGCCCGCGGCCTCCACATGCTCCTGCACCGCGGCTCCCACATCACCCACCGAGTTCCCAACCCGAGCCTGATCTATCCCGCGGTAAAGCGACTCTTCGGTCACCGTGAGCAGCTTGCGCAACTCCGGCTTCACCGTCTCGCTGACTGGCACCGTGATCGCGGCGTCGCCATAGTAACCCTCCAACACCACTCCGCAATCGATGGAAACAATATCGCCCTCTTTGAGCTCGCGTTTCTCCGATGGAATGCCGTGCACAATCTCTTCATTCACCGATGTGCACAATACGCACGGATAATCGTAATATCCCTTGAATGCCGGCTTGGCGCCCAACTCGCCGATCTTTTGCTCAGCCGCTCGTTCCAGATCCATCGTGGTAACGCCCGGTGCGACCATCGAACGCACATGGTCAAGAACCTGACGCACAATGCGGCCGCTTTGCCGCATCCGTTCAATCTCCGCCGCCGATTTGCAAACGATCGCCATTCTCACGCGTGATGATCTTCCAGTATCCTGAATATTTGTGCCGTGACCTTATCCATCGGCAGATCGCCATTCACCGAAATCAATCGGCCCGTGCGCTGGTAATACTCAGCCACCGGAAAAGTCTGCTCCTGGTAAGCCGCCAAACGCGGCTGAATGACCTCCAACCTATCGTCATTGCGGGTCACCAGCTTCGATCCATCCAAGTCGCAAATTTCATCGACCAGTGCTGGTTGAAAGTGGACGTTATAAATCCGTCCACAGGTGGGACAAGAACGGCGTCCAGTAATCCGGAGCAACAATTGATTATAATCCACGTCAAGGCGGATCACAATTGGCCAAGCCCGAGTAGGGCGCGGGTTGTCAAAGACCTGATCTTCGAGCAATGCATCCAACCAACCTGCCTGGGCTGCCGTCCGGGGAAAGCCGTCCAGAACATATCCGCGCTTGCAGTCCGGTTCTTTCAGCCGCAAACGAACCATTTCACAAACCAAGTCGTCGGAAACCAGCTCGCCTCGAGCCATTACGGCCTTCGCCGCCTGGCCAAGTGCCGTGCCTTGAGCTACGTTGTACCGCAGGAGGTCGCCGGTTGAGACCTGCGGAATCAAGTACCTTTCCATGATGCGCTTGGACTGGGTACCTTTCCCGGCGCCCGGTGGACCAAGCAATACCACAGGACCGACATCGCGTGAGGTTTCCTGCGCCATCGAGTTGGCCAAAGCCTCCCGAACAGTTCTCCTGGAGACCCTCCACAAGGTCGTCCAGCTGCAGCAACCCCAAACTTTCTACTCGGCTAAAATAGCCGTCAAAACTTTCGCCCCTACGACCAGTTGCGGCGGCCGCGGATGCGTCCGCTGCGCGGCGTAAATCCGTCGTAATGGCGCATGATAAGCTGCGCCTCAATCTGCGTAACCGTATCCATCGCCACGCCCACAACGATGAGCAGGGAGGTTCCGCCAAAATAGAAATTCACTCCCAAGCCGTTGGTCACCCACACCGGGAGCCGCTCAAACAGCGATCCTCCCAGCCAGAACGGCAAATGGTTCAGGTGAATTCCGGTGATCAACCATTCCGGAATGAACGAGATAATGATCAGGTAGAGCGCGCCCACCAGCGTGATGCGGGTCAAAACTTCGTTGATATAGTCCGCCGTCCGTTTGCCTGGACGTATGCCCGGAATGAAACCGCCATACTTCCGCATATTGTCGGCGACTTCACTGGGATTGAAAACAATCGACACATAGAAGTAAGCGAAGAAAATAATGCCCAACGCATACAGGAGGGTATAGAGCGGCTCGCCCCATGCGAGCATGCGCATCAGGTCGCCGATGTAGCGCGTGTTTCTCAGACCGACGCCTATAGTTTGCGGCAAAGTCAGAATGGAAGACGCGAAGATCACCGGCATGACGCCACCCGCGTTGACCCGCAAGGGAAGGTGCGTAGACTGCCCGCCCATCACTTTGCGTCCCACCACGCGCTTGGCGTATTGCACCGGAATACGCCGTTCACAGCGCTCGACGTATACGATGAAGGCCACCACCGCGATCATGAACACAACCAGGCCCGCCATCAGCACCGGTGTAATCGCTCCCCAGGTTCCATTCTTGGCCTTATCGATCAGATCTTGCACGCCGCGCGGCAAACCCACAACGATGCCGGCAAAAATCAGCAATGACATTCCGTTGCCGATACCGCGGTCGGTGATCTGCTCTCCGAGCCACATGACGAATGCGCTACCCGTCGTCAAAGTCAGCATGGTCATCAAGCGGAATCCCCAGCCCGGGTGAAGCACGAAATCGCCCATCTTCTCCAGCCCGATAGCGATGCCAAACGACTGTATGGCGCTGAGAATGACGGTGATGTAACGGGTCCACATGGTGATCTTCTTGCGGCCCATCTCGCCTTCTTTTTGCAGCTTAGCCAGCGGCTCATAAACCACGGTCAAAAGCTGCAGGATGATCGATGCCGTAATGTAGGGCATGATGCCCAGAGCGAAAATGGTCATCCGGCGCAGGTTGCCGCCGGAAAACAGATCGACGAAACCGAGCAGCGACCCCGCGTTTTGCTTGAACGCCTCTTCCAGCTTTAGAAAATTCACCCCCGGGCTGGGAAGATGCCCGCCGAGCCGGTAGACCGCGAGCATGGCCAGCGTAAACAGAACCCGCTTGCGCAGGTCGGGGATACGGAAGATGTTCGCCAGCTTCTCAAACATTACTGCAAGACCTCAACCTTGCCGCCTGCCTTGGTGATTTTTTCCAGCGCCGACTTGGAGAATTTGTGCGCGTGCACGGTGATGGCGATGGTCAGTTCGCCGTCGCCGA
Organism: Candidatus Acidiferrales bacterium; assembly: GCA_035603655.1. Classification (GTDB taxonomy): domain Bacteria; phylum Acidobacteriota; class Terriglobia; order Terriglobales; family Acidobacteriaceae; genus Sulfotelmatobacter. The sequence continues at coordinate 8,115 of DATNKA010000021.1, forward strand.
GAATCTTAACCGGAAGCTTATGCTTGATGACACCCGCCTTGCGGAGCACGTCAGGGGTTATCGGCGAAGCGTGAAGATCCTCGCCCAGCGCGACCAGGCGTTCCAGGCTGACAATATTGAATTCCTTGCGAAAAATGTTGGTGAAGCCGCGCTTCGGCATGCGGCGGTGCAGCGGCATCTGGCCGCCTTCAAAGCCGCGGATCAAGCGCATACCGGTGCGCGAACGCTGGCCCTTGTGTCCGCGAGTGGACGTCTTGCCCATGCCGGAGCCCATGCCGCGACCCACGCGCTTGCGCTTTTCCGACGCCTTCTTCGGTGCTCGAATGTTGGATAAATTCATGATTCTCTCTCGACTGCTGTCGGCTACTCTTACAAAATCACCACCAGATGCGGAATCTTGGCCACCATGCCCCGAATCGCCGCATTGTCGGGACGCTCGATCACCTGATTCAACCGCGTAAATCCCAGTCCCTTCACCACCCGTTTGTGTTTCACCGGGGCACATATCGCGGAAACCACCCACTTCAGATGAATCTTTCCGCTGATCGCCTTCGGTTTCTTAGTTGTCATCTGTAACCCTCAGTTCCGTCTCTCGACACTCAGCACTCGGTGCTCGCGATTAAATCTCTTGCAGTGACTTGCCGCGCATGGCAGCAACGCTCTCGCGGCTCTTTAAAGCCCTCAGCGCGGCGAAGGTTGCCTTGATCACGTTATGCGGATTGGTGGTGCCAATCGATTTGGTCAGCACGTTCTGAATCCCCACCGAGGTCATCACCGCCCGTACCGCTCCGCCAGCTATGACGCCCGTGCCTTCCGGCGCCGGCTTCAACAAAACCTTGCCCGCACCGTAGCGTCCCAGCACGAGATGCGGAATGCTGGTCTGCGTCAGATTGACCTTGATCAAATTCTTCTTCGCCGACTCAATCGCCTTGCGAATGGCCTGCGGAACCTCTTTCGCCTTTCCTGCGCCGTGACCCACCACCGCCGCCGAGGGATCCCCGACGACGACCAGTGCGGCAAACGAAAGATTCTTGCCGCCCTTCACCACCTTGGTGACGCGGTTGATGGCCACAACCTGGTCTTTCAACTGATACGAATTCGCATCGAGTTTCTTGATTACTGTTGGCATTCTTTATCCTAGCTTCTAGCTCCTAGCTTCTGGCTTCTAGCCCCCCACTTTGAAGTTGGGTCGGGCCAGTAACCAGGAGCTAGAAGCTGTACTTTAGAATTGCAATCCCGCTTCGCGAGCCGCATCCGCCAGCGCCTTCACTCGCCCGTGATAAATGTAGCCGCCCCTGTCAAACACAACTTTGCTCACACCCTTTGCCTTGGCACGTTCTGCGATGATCTTGCCAACGTTCTTGGCAGCCGCCACGTTTCCGCCCGTACGCCGGTCTTCCTTCTTGCCTTCGGCGGAACTCGCTGCCACCAGCGTGGTGCCGTGCAGATCGTCAACCACCTGCACATAGATGTGATTCAACGAGCGGTACACATTCAGCCGGGGACGCTCCGCCGTGCCCTGCATTTTCTTGCGGATACGGTCGTGTACGTGTCCTCGTTTTTGATTTTTCGAGATTCTTGTCAGCATCTTCTCTGATCCTCTAATCTAATCCTCTAAATATCTCTCACTCTGCAACGATCCTTCGCTTCCCCGGACCCGCCCACGGGATGATCACGACGGGCTCAGACACCCGTCAAACGCGATCATTTCGCTCCCGTCTTACCGACCTTCTTCTTCAGCCGCTCGCCCGCATAACGCACACCTTTGTTTTTATACGGGTCAGGCGGACGCAGTGACCGCATTTCAGCTGCAACCTGACCGACCTGTTGCCGGTCAATTCCGGTCAGCGCAATCTTCGTCTGCTTGGGATCGACGCTCGCGTCCACCCCCGTCGGCAACGGATATTCGATGGGATGCGAGTAACCGAGACTGAACACAACCATCCCTTTACCCTTCATCTCGGCGCGATAGCCAATGCCGACGATCTCCAGTTCACGCGTCCAGCCCCTGGTGACGCCTTCAACGGCGTTGTTAACCAGGGCTCGCGCCAGCCCATGTACCGCGGCCTGCGAATCATTCTCGCGAACCGCAACCAGATTCCCGTCTCTTTGTTCGACGACGATGCCGGCAGGAAGAGCCGTGTCCAACTTGCCCTTGGGCCCCTGCACCAGCACCGTGTTGCCTTCAATCTTGACCGTCACCCCTTTGGGGATCGGGATCGGCTTTTTTCCAATTCGTGACATAAGATCAGCTCTTAAGCTTCTAGCTCCTGGCTTCCAGCTCGTTCAACTTGACTTCGGCTTCGGCGAGCAGCCTGAAGCCAGAAGCGATTCTCTACCAGATCTCGCACAACAGTTCGCCGCCCACGCCTTCTTTACGGGCCTGGCGTCCCGTCATCACTCCCCTTGGCGTAGTAAGGATGTTGATCCCCATACCGCCGAGCACGCGCGGAATCTCGCTGCGCCTCACATAGACGCGGCATCCCGGGCGCGATACGCGCTCCGCCTTCGAAATAGCGGCCTCATTGTGGGCGCCATATTTCAAATAAATTCGGATGACCTTGTGACCTTCTTCCTCAGTAGCCTTGAAATTCGAGACGTAGCCCTCTTCCTTCAAAATGCGGGCAATCTCCAGTTTCAGCCGGGAGGCTGGAATGTCCACCTTCTGGTGCCGCGCCTGGAGCGCATTGCGCACCCTCGTCAGCATATCTGCAACCGGGTCGGTCAACCTCATCGTTTGCTTCTCCTCTAGCCGCCCGTTCGCTTCGCGTTTTGCGAAGAACCTGCGGCGGCTTACTCTACCTCTTAACTCGATTCAAATTCACTCTGCGCCAGATGCGCGTCGGTTCTACCAGGACGATTTCGAGACCCCGGGAATCTCCCCGCGCAATGCCAACCCGCGGAAGCACAGGCGGCACAGTCCAAACTTGCGCAGGTAAGCGCGCGGCCGTCCGCACAGCTTGCAGCGGTTGTGCCGGCGCGTGGAAAACTTGGGCGTCTTCTCTTTCTTGTCGCGCGCCAACTCAAACTTCTTCTCGATCTTTGCGTCTTTAACTCGTTTTGCTGTAGTCATGCATTCCTTAAAATGAACTATTGTTGCAAACCTGAAAACTGAAGCCTTACTGCGTCCGGAACGGCATGCCCAGATGCTTCAACAGGCTGCGCGCCTGGTTGTCATTTGCCGCCGTGGTTACGATGGTGACGTTCATGCCCTTCATCTTGTCGACCTTCTCGTAGGAAATCTCCGGAAAGATCAGCTGGTCGTGCAGGCCGAGCGTGTAATTGCCACGGCCATCGAATGACTTCGTGGAAACTCCGCGGAAGTCGCGCACCCGCGGTAGAACGATATTCAGCAGCCGGTCGAGAAATTCATACATGCGATCACCGCGCAGCGTCACCATGGTTCCAATGGCCTGGCCTTCGCGCACCTTAAAGGCGGCAATTGATTTCTTCGCCTTGGTGACAATCGGCTTCTGGCCCGTGATCTGGCCCAGTTCATTCACCGCCGGATCGAGGATCTTCGAGTTCTGCGTCGCCTCGCCCATGCCCATGTTGATGACGATCTTGTTCAGCCGAGGAACCGCCATCGCATTCTTCAGTTCCAGTTCCTTCAACAAAGCCGGCGCCACTTCCTTTTCGAACCTGGACCGCAGTCGCGGCCGCTCCTTGGCGCTGTGCTGCGCTTGTGCTGGAGCCTTCTGCTCCTGCGACGAATCTCTCGAAGCCTTCTTGTCTTTTTCTCTCGCCATTTTTTTCAACTTCCTCTCACGGTGTCGGATTGTTAAGAAGCTTTTGGCTCTTAGCTCTGAGCCTTTAGCTTTCCTACGTGTACCGCTGCGTGAGCCTAATCTTTATCCCTATCCCTGATGCCTTCATCTTCGCCACCCGCTTAAGCGCCCCTGGCTAGGAGCGAACAGCTTACTTATCGAGCGTCGTTCCGCACTTCTTGCATACCCGCACTTTTCGGTCACCGCGCACTTCGTGCCCGATCCGCACCGGACCGCAGGTCGGGCAGACGAGTTGCACGTTGGAAAGCGCGATTCGGCTTTCCTGCTCCGCGATTCCGCCCTTGATGTTGCGCTGCGGATTCGGGCGCACGTGTTTTTTCACCATCATCACGTGCTCGACCAGGAGCTTGTTATCGTTCGGAAACACGCGCAGCACGCGCCCTTCCTTACCCTTATCCCGCCCCGTGATCACTTTCACGTTATCGTTGCGGCGGATATCCACTCGTTTTTGTACTGTGCTTACGGTTCGCATCTACGCTTCTCAGTTCCTAAATTCTTATTCTGGATTCTCGGTGCTAGCTCGTCGCTACTAAATCACTTCCGGCGCCAGCGAAACGATCTTCAAAAACCTCTTATCGCGCAACTCGCGCGCCACCGGGCCGAAGACGCGCGTTCCCACCGGCTCCCCCGCGTCATTGATCAGCACTGCGGCATTCTGGTCAAAGCGGATGTAAGTTCCATCCCGGCGGCGATGCTCCTTACGCGTGCGCACAATCACCGCCTTCACCACTTTGCCTTTTTGTACCTGACCGTCGGGAGCCGCTTCCTTCACGGCTGCCGTGATTATGTCGCCGAGACCGGCATTCAGTCCGGTCGAACCGCCGAGCGGCAGAATCATCTGCAGCTTGCGCGCACCGGAGTTATCGGCGACCTCCAGCATGCTTCTCATCATTACCGCCATGGCTTCAATCCCTTCGTCTCGATCCGCTACTTAACTTCCTGCTCCAGCGCGACTTCCGGCACCAGCGCGGTCTTGCGCACAATATCTTTCAGCTTCCAGCGCTTCAACTTCGACAGCGGACGCGTCTCTTCGATCCGCACCACATCGCCCACATGCGCTTCATTGTTTTCATCGTGCGCGTAAAACTTCTTGTTGCGCGCCACCACGCGACCGTAGAAGGGATGCGCCTTCTTGCGCGTGACCTTGACTACGATGGTCTTCTGCATGCGGTTGGCGACGACTTCTCCGACAACTTCCTTGCGCCGGCCCTGCACCTGCTCCACTTTCGGTGTCGCTTTTCCTGTTGCGGTTTCCGCCATTATCGTTTCTCCGTTGCTGCTGCGCGCGTGCGCTCACCCAGGATCGTGTTGACGCGTGCAATGTCCTTGCGCAGCCCGCGAATCTTTTTCAGGCTCTCGCTTTGGCCCATGTTCAGCTGAAACTTCAGCTTGAACAGCTGGTCCGCGAGGTCCCGCCCCTGGTGCTGGAGCTCGTCGTCAGTCAAGTTGCGAATCTTGTCGGATTTCATAAATCAGTTTCCAGTTTTGTTTTCCAGTTTCTAATTCTTAATGCGCCGTCTCGCGTTTGACCAAAGTCGTCCGCAATGGCAGTTTGTGTGACGCCAGGCGCATGGCCTCCGTGGCATCGGCCAGCGCGACCCCTTCCATCTCGAACAAAATCTTTCCCGGACGCACAACCGCGACCCAGTGATCCGGCGCGCCCTTCCCTTTGCCCATACGAGTTTCAGCCGGTTTCTTGGTGACGGGCTTGTCCGGGAATACCCTGATCCAGATCTTTCCGCCACGTTTTACGAAGCGGGTCATGGCCACGCGGCTAGCTTCGATCTGACGATCGGTAATCCAGCCCGGCTCCAGCACTTTCAGCCCGAAGTCACCAAACGCCAGCGTGCTTCCGCGCCAGGCTTTTCCGGTCATGCGGCCGCGCTGCTGCTTGCGGTACTTTACTTTCTTTGGCATCAACATAAGTCAGCTCTTAGCTTCTAGCTCTGTGGCTCTTAGCCAAACCTTCTGGCCTAGTTCTGGTTTCTGACTTTCCTAAAACGCGCCCACGCCCTGCGGCTGTTCCTTCTTCTTGGTCGGAAGTATTTCGCCCTTGTAGACCCAGCACTTCACGCCAATCACGCCGTAAGTCGTCCTTGCTTCAGAGAAGCCATACTCGATGTCGGCACGCAGCGTATGCAGCGGCAGGCGGCCCTGCAAATACCATTCCGAGCGCGCGATCTCATTGCCATTCAATCGCCCGCTAACCCGGACCTTGATCCCCTTGCAGCCGAAGCGCAGCGCAGAATCCACCGCCTTACGCATCGCCCGGCGGAATCCTACACGCTTTTCCAACTGCAGCGCGATCGCTTCGGAAACCAGTTGCGCATCGAGTTCAGGCTTATGCACTTCCTGGATGTCGACAAACATTTCGCGCGAAGTGCGTTTCTGCAGATCGGCCTTCAGCTTGTCGATTTCCGCGCCCTTGCGTCCGATGATGATTCCGGGTCGCGCCGTCTTGATAATGATGCGCAGCTTGTTGCCCGGACGCTCGATCTCGATCGAACTCACGCCCGCCGACTTGAGTTTTTCCTTCAGCTCGTTCTTCAGCTTGATGTCTTCGAGCAGCAGCTTGTCGTAGTCCCGCTCCACAAACCAGCGCGACTTCCACGGCTTGGTGTAGCCAAGACGAAAACCATAAGGATGGACTTTTTGCCCCATTGCTTCTCCTAACCAATCCTAAATACTTTCAAATCCTTGGCGAACGCTCAGGCTGCCCGCCGCGGGCTCCCGCTTCGCTCACGCCCGCAAGACGCGGTCACTTTGCCGCTACCTTCTTCTTGCTCGTTTTTCCAGCCGCTTTCTTCGCCACCGGAGCCCGCCGCTTAGCCGGAGCCCCAGCCGATTTCGCCCGCGTCTGACCCGAAGGATGAGCCGCGCCATTGCCCCGCTCCGCCAGTATCAGCGTGATATGCGAAATGCGACGCTGATAGCGGAAAGCGCGTCCCTGCGGCGCTGGACGAATGCGCTTCATGCGCGGACCGTCGTTGGCGATGGCGCTCTTCACGTACAGATTGTCGAGCTCGATATCCAGATTTTTCTCGGCACTGAGAAAGTTCGCGTTGTCCAGCGCCGACTGCAACAGCTTCCCCACATGCGCCGCCACGCGCTTCTTGGTGAACAACAGCGTGTTGCGCGCCTCTTCCACCTTGCGCCCCTTGATGAGTTCCAGCACCAGCCGCGCCTTCTGCGGCGACACTCGCAAGTAACGCATTTCGGCTCGGAATTCCATTCGCGCCTCCCCTTATGCCTTCGGCGCCGAAGGCGCTGACGGAGTAATCGCTCCCGGACCTCCCGGGATGCCCGCCGGCTTCGCCGCCACTTCCGTCGCCGCCCGCATGGAGTGGCCTTTGAAGTTGCGCGTGAAGCTGAACTCGCCCAGCTTGTGCCCGACCATGTTTTCGGTGACGTATACCGGAATGAATTTCTTGCCGTTGTGCACCGCGATGGTGTGGCCCACCATCTCCGGAACCACGGTGGAACGCCGCGACCACGTCCGCAAAACTTTCTTCTCGTTGCGCGAATTCATACCCTCGACCCGCGACATCAGGAAGCCATCCACGTACGCGCCTTTTTTAGTTGAACGTGCCATAAATCGCTCTTAGCCTCTAGCTCTTAAGCTTCTCGCTCAAAACTTTGTCATTCCGACGGTTCGCGCAGCGACCCGGAGGAACCTGCTTTTATGCCCGCCGCCTTACTTCTTGCCTCTGCGGTTCACAATAAACTTATCCGTCCGCTTGTTATTCCGCGTCTTGTATCCACGGGTCGGCTGTCCCCACGGCGTCACCGGATGCCTTCCTCCCGAAGTCTTGCCTTCACCGCCGCCGTGCGGATGGTCCACAGGATTCATCGAGACGCCCCGGTTTACTGGACGCCATCCCAGCCAGCGGGTTCGTCCTGCTTTGCCGATGGTGATATTTTCGTGGTCAAGATTGCCCACCTGGCCAATCGTCGCCATGCAGTCCTGCGAAATCTTTCGCGTTTCGCCCGAAGGCAACTTCACCAGCGCGTAATCGGACTCTTTCGCGATCAGTTGCGCTGCGCCGCCCGCCGAGCGCACCATCTGCGCGCCCTTGCCGGGCTTCAGTTCGAGATTGTGAATCGACGTGCCAGGCGGAATATTGCGCAGCGGTAAAGCATTCCCGACAAGAATGTCGGCTTCCGGCCCGCTGACAACTTTCTGCCCGACCTTCATTCCTTCGGGCACCAGAATGTAACGCTTCTCGCCATCGGCATAGGCCAACAATGCAATGCGCGCCGAGCGGTTGGGATCGTATTCGATCGTCGTCACGGTCGCAGGGATACCCGCCTTCTCGCGCTTGAAGTCAATGATGCGTAGCTTCTGCTTGTGTCCGCCGCCGCGATGCCAGCTCGTAATATCGCCCGAGTTGCGACGCCCCCCGGTGCGCTGCTTTTTCTCGATCAGCGGTTTGTGCGGATGTCGCGTCGTGATGTCGTCGTTGACGATCGTCGTGCGGTAGCGCAACGTCTGCGTCGTCGGTCGGTATGTTTTGATTGCCATAATCAGCTCTTAGCTATGAGCTTTTAGCTCTTAGCTCAAATCTCCGCTTGTCATTCCGAACCACGCCAGCGGCAAGGAATATGCTTCTTGCTACTTTTACAAATTCTGCGCGTACTCCGGCATCTTCTCGCCGGCACGCAGTCGCACATACGCCTTCTTCCAGTCGGGACGGTAGCCGGCAAACTTTCCGCGCCGCCGTTCTTTCCCGGGATACATCGCGGTGCGGACAGACATTACTTTGACCTTGAAAATCGTCTGCACCGCTTGCTTCACTTCCGTCTTCGTCGCTCCCGGAGCAACCTGGAAGACCAGCGTGTTCTGGTTTTCCTTGATGGCCAAACCTTTTTCGGTTATCACCGGACGGCGAATAATCTGGTATGCGGATTTCATCAGGCCACCTCCGCCGCTTTTTCATGCCGGGTGCGCTTCCGCGGCGCCGCCGACGCCTTCTTCGCGCCTTCGTCTTCTTTCTTCGCCGCCTTGCGCTGCCGCTTGGGCAAAGTATCTTTTAATGTGAGCTGCAATTTTTCGATGGCGGGATGCGAAAAAATCACGCGATCATACTTCAACAGATGATAAGGATGAACCTCGTTGCCCGGAACCAACTCGAGACCCTTAATATTGCGGGCACTCAATTCGAGATTGCGATTGCCGGCATTGGGCGCCTCCACGATCAGCACCGTCTTTTCAACCTTGAGCGCCTCGAGCGCCGCCCGGAATTCCTTGGTTTTCGGTTCCTTCACATCGAAGGCATTCACAATCGTGAGCTTGCCGTCGGCAAACTTCGACGCCAGGGCCGAGCGCAATGCGCCCAGAAGTTTCTTGCGCGGAAACGCGTAGTCGTAGGAGCGCGGCACCGGACCGTGCACCGTACCGCCGTGGCGCCAGAGTGGGGAACGGATCGAACCGATACGCGCCCGCCCCGTGCCTTTCTGCTTCCACAGCTTCTTGCCCGAACCGGAAACCTGCCAGCGGGCCTTGGTCGCATGCGTGCCGCGGTGCTGCCCGGCGCGGTAATGCTTCACCGCTTCCCAGAGCAGGTCTTCATTGACCGCGCCGAAGATTTCATCGGCGAGATCGAAGGTTCCGACCTTTTCGCCGCTCAAATTGTGAATATCAATCGTCGCCATATTGCTTTTTCCGTTTGGTGCGCGCACTCTTGCCCGCACCTCTCATCGCTCCATGCAACCCAGGCAGGAGTGCCCGCGCCACACTTTAAGCTTTTTTCGCCGCTCTCTTCGCCGCCTTCAACGGATCCACCGTAGCTGAACCCGCAAATCCGCGACGCTCTCTAGGAGGCTTCTTCGCCTTGCTGATAATCAGGTACCCGCCCTGCGGCCCCGGCACGCTGCCTTCCACCACCAGAAGATTCTCTTCCTTGTCGACGCCCAGCACGCGCAAATTACGCTGCGTTACCCGCGCGTGGCCCATATGTCCCGACATGCGCATTCCTTTGAACACGCGCGAAGGAAACGCCGATGAGCCAATCGACCCAGTGATCTGGAACATCGATCCGTGCGACTTGGGACCGCCGCCGAAGTGATGCCGCTTCACCACGCCTTGGAAGCCTTTCCCCTTGCTCACGCCCACGATGTCGACGAACTTTTCGCCTTCAAAAATCTCCACCAGCACGCGGTCGCCAACCTTCACCGCGCCCTCGCCGTCGCCATCGCTCTCAAGCGCCACTTCGCGCATGAACTTCACCGGAGGAAGATTATTCTTCGCCAAGTGTCCGCGGGCGGGCTGGGTGAGCCGCGACTCTTTCACAAACTCAACCAGGCCAATCTGGGCCGCTTCGTATCCGTCCTTCACCGCCAGCTTATGTTGCGTCACCACGCAAGGACCAGCCTGCAGCACCGTGACCGGGCGGACGTCGCCCTTCGAGTCAAACAGCTGCGTCATGCCGACCTTCTTGCCCAGAATGCCTGTAACTTTGATCGCCATCTTCGTCTCCACCCAGCTTGGCTCGTCACTACGACGACTATTGGCTGGTACTATGCCGCGAGCGTCTCGCCCGCGAAAGCTGCGCAGCTTCGCTCCGCCGACAGCCGAGGGCGGCTGTCTCCACATAAGCTATTTATGTTCTTTACCGAATGCCTTAATCTCCACATCCACGCCCGCGGGCAGATCGAGCTTCATCAGCGCATCTACCGTCTGAGCCGTCGGATCTAGAATATCGAGCAACCGTTTGTGAGTGCGGATCTCGAACTGCTCCCGCGACTTCTTATCCACGTGCGGCGAACGCAGCACGCAGTATTTGTTCTTCATCGTGGGCAGTGGAATCGGACCAGCCAACCGCGCTCCAGTGCGCTTGGCCGTTTCCACAATCTCGCTTGTCGACTGATCCAGAATCCGGTAGTCGTAAGCTTTCAGCCGTATCCGAATTTTCTCGTTTCCAATCACGTTTCACTCTCTTTGCCCCTCCTGCGTCTGCAGGAGGAAAGAACTGGCGGCGAGCTGCAAGCCGCTTTTTATCTGCTTATCTCGAGCGGGCAATCCTGCCCGCTTGGCATACAGCGCCCAAAACCTCGCGGGCGAAAGTGCCCGCGCCCCTCCTACTACTGCACGATCTCCGTAATGGTTCCGGCGCCTACCGTGTGCCCACCCTCGCGAATCGCGAAGCGCAGGCCTTTCTCCATCGCCACCGGTGTAATCAGTTCAATCACCAGGCTCACGTTGTCGCCCGGCATCACCATCT
>DATNKA010000022.1:0-3213 GCA_035603655.1 Candidatus Acidiferrales bacterium
GGGTAAGCGCGCGATGGGGGCCGGCTGGGCGCTGGCGCTTTCATTGCGAACCCTGATGTTGTTCCTCGATGGGCTCGGGCGCCAAGACGGGCGACAGCCCTAGATCTGAGCGCGACCTACTGCTCGAAGTAATAACTCGTCAGGTAGGGGTCGTAACTGGCGAGTGACTTTATGTCGGCCTTGTTCAAGACCGCGCCAAGGATTGATTCCGACACATTCGGCGCAGCGCGAAGAGTGTGCTGCACGGCGTCCACGGTCGTGTGCCCCCACTCTATGACAAGCACATAGGCGTCGATAAGTTCGGTGGTCGCGCAAACATCGATAACCCCGCCAAGCGGCGAAAGATCCACGACAACAAATTCATATTGCTTTCGCAACTCTTCGAAGACGCGCTTCAATTCGGCGCTGGAGAGAATGGAAGGCGGGTCGGGAGGCCCCGCATGGGAAATCGCCGGAATGAACGCCATTTGGGTCGATGGATCCTTCCAAATGACCTCCTCCAGCGGCGTCGCTCCAAAGGCGAGTTCGGCAATTCCACTAGCTGCGCTCGGGGCCACGGAGCGTGTCAGCGATGGGTTCCTGAGGTCGCAATCCACAACAATGACAGAAGCGCCGTTGCGTGCGATCAGCTGCCCCAACGCCAACGCGACCGTCGATTTTCCTTCGTTTGGGGTGGCGGAGGTGAGCCCAATGACCTTGCTTGATCTAGACCTGTTCTCCAAGTCAATCGCCAACTTAATCGAACGGACCCCCTCGGAGAACCGTGACATCGGATGGTCGATTGCAGTCCAGCTTATTCCTCGGTCTCCCCGCACTAAGGCTCTTGGGGCGTTATCACTTGGGGTCTTTTTCGCCAGCCACCCCTTCCGTTTTCTATTTTGGACTTTCGGAAGAAGGCCGATACAGGGGATACGCAAGTGCGATTGAACCGATCTGCTCGTCAAGAAGACACGCCCGGCGATCATCTCACGCAAGACGGCGACGCCCAAGCCGAGCGCGAGCCCTAGGGCCGGGAAAAGTGCAGCGGTCTTATAGGTCTTCTTATAATCTCTTTGGATGAGCGGCGACGCCGGGGTAATGACGCTCGCTTCCGCGATCGGCGACGCGATCTGCTGAAGCGAAGCATTGTAGCGCCCGAGGAAAGTGTTGTATAAGTCTTGGTATGCTTGGGCCGAGGCTGTGAGTTCCCGCAGTTTCACTTGCGCCTGGTTGGCCTGCTGATACTGCGCTAGCGCTGCGTCGTATTCCCTCTTTACGTCCGATTCACGTAATCGGGCGACCGCATAGTCGCTCTCGCTGGCGTCCTTGAGACGTTGAATTTCATCGGATATTTCAGAACGCAATTGAGCCTTCTGATTGCGAAGGCTGATAATTCCCGGATTGTTGGGTCCTAATCTGACCGAAGCTTCCGCTTCTTTGGAAGCAACATCAAAATACTCGCTGCGAAGTTTGTCTAACGAACCATTTAAAGGAGCGCTGCTGTTAGCACTCGATCCGCTTACAGCCGCCGCGCGCGGGACCTCCAAGCCTCTGGCCGCAGAAAATTGGTCGAACCTCGCCTTCGCATTGGCTGTTTCGTCGTGAGCGGAGTTCAACTTGGTGTTTATGTCAGTTAACCGCTGATCATCGATCAACCGGCCACCGACAGTTTCGACGATGTTGTGCTCGTGCTTGTAATCAACCACAGCTTTTTGGGCGTCTTCACTCTTGGCGCGGACCTCGGGGATACGTTCCTCGAGCCAATCGCTGGCTCGGCGCGCCGCATCGTATTCCGTGCTTCGTTGCAGCTCGATATATACGTCTGCAACTGCGTTCGCTATTTCCGCAGCAAGATCAGGGTACCTGGACTCAAAGTCGATCTCAATTGCGTAAGTTACGCTGATCCGAGATACATTTAGGCTCTTATCGAATTGTGCGAGCGCCAAGCTCTGTCGTTCATCCTGGCTCATCGCGGGCAATTCGGGAAAATAATCGGGCGCGACACCGTGCAATAGCGATCGGATCACACTTTGACGGTGGCTTTCGATAAATCTTGGATTTTCAGATAGGTTCAGCTTCTTAATTACGCGGAGGGCGACCTCATCGGATCTCAGCAACTCCACCTGAGTTTCCATCGCACCGACAGATTGTATCGAAGCTTCGTTATAAACCGTAGGCTGCTGGACTAACTCCATTTTCCGCGTATCGGCCAGCAGTGTAACCGTGGCGGTATACTTTGGCGGCGATTTCAGGAAATAAAGAGTGCCGAGAGCCACTCCGACAACAGCAAAAGCCAGGACAAGAAAGATCTGCCGTCGGATAATCCCAAGACCCCGCGCGATCGTCTCCGCAGTCGATGGTTCGACCGCCATTGTCGGCGCGGGCTCGGCCGGAAGTAAGTATGCTCCGCTTTTTGCGTCTAGCATGGTCGCCTCAAAGTGCGCAGCTGCCGCTCAATCAGCGGCTGGATATCACGTTTACAAAGAAGGTCACAGTACCGTTAAATGTTGCCGGGAACGGCTTTTTATTTAAAAATGCTACCGCCATTTGGGTGAAGAGACGGTTCACCCAACCTGAAATATTTGGAAGGAACTTGCGGAACGGCGTAAAAAAGCATTATCGGCGACTGCCGAGACGGCAACCTCCCATTATATATCAAAATCGTCAAGTTATTTTATTAGTTCTTGCCGTTTTTTGTGCCTCATGGCGAAGATAGTATCTCGTCAATCTCAACCGTTTGGTTGCCTCCGGGGCCAGCTCTTAGGTTGTTCCCTTACCGGGGCGGCTATCGTTTGGACAAGCTACCGCCATATGGGTGAAGCGATGCTCCGCCCATTATGAACCACTTGCAATGAACTGGCCGCCGCGCGCCGAGATCGGCTGCAGCTACGTGTGGCGCAACCTCCCATGGTGTACCGAAATCGTCAAGTAGTTTTGTCGCACCCTTATCGCTTTTCGGCGATGCATGGCGAAGAAATGCATATAAGCCACGCGTCGCAGTCATGGCCGGTGGCGGATGTGTTAGGGGCATTGCGTCCGGCAATGGCCTGCTTGGGTTGTCATCACCCTTGAGGTGCGAAGTTTGGCGACTAACCAGACTCCGTTTGGTTAACCAACGGATAGGTTTTTTGCGCTTCGCTGCCGCCGTTGATTTGCATGGTGTGTGGCATGGCTGGGAAGTCTCGGGTTGTGGCGAGCGGTGAACAACGCGCCGCCCTTTCGGCTCTGGCCGGT
>DATNKA010000023.1:0-2443 GCA_035603655.1 Candidatus Acidiferrales bacterium
GACTATTCGTCGGAAGAGGTTTACACCTACGTTCAACGGATTGGACAACTGTATCGCGCCGAATTGAGGCGCACAGGGGGGAAATAGTATGCGCCATCTAACGGCCTGCATCTGCATGTTGATCTTGCTGGGAAGCGCTTCGGGACAAACGAAGCAGAGTCCGACGAGGCCAACACCAGCGGTAGTCATCGCGCCCGTAGGCAGCGGGGCAAAGCTTGATCCGGTGACCCTGACGCGCGCCAGCCTTGATGAGAAGGTGATCACGCTTCGGCTGAGTCCGCGAGTAGCTACCTCGATTCGGATGCCAGAGCCCGTTAATTCGGTTGTCATTGGGGATCCAGAACGCTTCCAGGCTGAGCATTCGGAACATGAGCCGGAACTCGTGACCGTAAAGCCAGTTTCCGCCGCACCGGCGCAGACGAACCTGTTGATCACGACGACTCTGGGGCACCAACTGAATCTCTTGCTGATCAGCTCCGGTCAGCAGAGCGGCGGAACGCAGACGGTAGATGTGTTGTTGAAGTACGGCAAGCCCACGGGGGGAAGCTTCCTCGTCGAGGAGAGTCCTCTTTCTGCATCACTGGTCGCTGAAACCCAGAAGCTTGATGTCTCAGGCAAGCCGCCCGAGTTGGCGTCGATTGGTCCACAGGGGCTCATAAAGGCAGCGTCTGTCGATACTTCGAGCGCTGTCGACGAGAAATCAGGCGCGGTATTGGACAAATTACTCGACCGCCAGAAACGGGCGTCGCTTCCGGTCTTGTATGCGCAGCATCCAGGCCAGATCGATGCCGGACCGCGAATCAAAGCGGGCGTCAGCGAGGTGCTCGACCAGGGACAGGATGTCGTTGTTCTGTTTTCCATAGTGAACCCGGCGAACCATGCGATCGAGATTCTGCCGCCGCAAGTTCAGCTTGGAGGCAAGGTCAAGAAAAAGTGGACAACGGCGGAGCAGTTGCGCGTAATCGATTTCCGATTGAGCACGAGGCGTTTGGGCGCCGGACAGCGGGCGGATGGAGTTGTGGTTTTTGAAAGGCCAAGTTTCAAGGAATCGAACGAGACGCTCTTCTTGCAAGTCGCCGATTCGGGCGCGGTTGATCTTCCGGCGCTCGCGCCCATCGGTTTCGGAATCAGCAGTTTTCGAGGAGGTTCAGCGCATGAAGTCCGATGACACAACCAGGCGAATCGAACCGGCAGAGGACCGCGACGATAATATCCACGTCGAGCACGAGGTTGAAACTGAGGCGGCAGAGGTGCATGAGCCACAGCCAACCGGATGGGCGGCGCAGCTTCGGCAAATCATGCAGCGGTCTACGCAGGGGGAGGCCAAGACTAACGTCAAACGGCAGCAGCTCAAAGAAGACCGAACGAAAAGCTTTCTATTGCTGGCCGGGCTCACGGTCGTGCTTTCACTCGCGTTCTTTGCAATGTTCTCGACACCGAACAGCCGAAAGGACATCGGCAGGGCGGACCATCCCAATCTCGGCCGCGGGCGAGGCGCAGAGAACCCGGATACAAGCCACTCGGTGACGCCGCTACTGAGCGCCGACACTCGGCGCCCGGACGACAACGCCGGTAGCCTGAGTCCGGAGGACATCCGCAATACGGCGAAGCAGCGCATGTTAGCGCAGGCAAGTCCTTCTTTTGGAACTCTTCCGGAGCCGCCGCCCGAGGTTCCCCGTCCGGAGCCGAAAGATTACGCTTTGAACAGGATTCAGTTTCCTTCGGAGACTCCAGAACAGACACCACCTCCACCAGTTCCGAATATCGAGAAGCTCACAAAGGCGTCGCTGGTGTTTGTCAGCGCGACGTCGGGGACGCGCGGATCTGCTCCCGCGGTGAGCAATGTCCAACCAGCAGTGCTTGAACGGAACTCCGAGTTTATGGCACTTCCGGCTGGGACTCGGCTTGTCGCTCGGTTGCAGACGCCAGTGAGTTCCGCGGTCAAGACACCCGTCGTTGCCGCCATCGAATACAACTATGAGCGCGACGGCGAGACTGTGATTCCGGCGGGATCAAAGGCATTTGGAGAGCTTAGCCAGGTTAACGAGCAAGGCTACGTCGGAATCCAGTTCCATTCGATCCAGTTGCCAGATGAAACCACGCAGAAAATTGAGGGGCACGCGGTCGGATTGCAGTATCAGCCGCTCCGGGGCGAGGTTACCGGCCGTAATACGGGCAAGAAATTTCTGGTTCGAAGCCTGACTGGCGTGGGCACAATTCTGGCCGCAACAGTCGGGGTTCAAACCGGAACAGGGATCACTGACTCGTTCTCGAATAACGTTCTGCTGCGGGGACAGGTCGCAAACAATGTGGCGAACGCGGGACAACAGCAACTGAACGACCTGGCCTATCGCCAAAACATCGTCGTGACAGTGCCGGGCAACACGCGGTTCTATATCGTGTTGGCGAAGCCTGCTGGCGGCGCGAGCACTGGTGCGGGCCC
>DATNKA010000024.1:0-4507 GCA_035603655.1 Candidatus Acidiferrales bacterium
ATAGCCGCAAAGGCCGCGGCGGAAAAACGTGCGCGGACCAGGAGTCGGCTCCGGGGAAGTCGCGAAAGCTTCAAGATATTCCCCGATGAGTTAAGGTTCCTATGTTACTGAGCACACAGGAACATATAGTAAGGAAAGCCGTAATCAATCTTCCTGCACGAAATTCAAAACAACCCGCGAGCCCACCAGCATCTTCCTCAGACGTACTCCCGCTCTGCCCGACGGATCTCGCGATACCGTTCGAACACTTTCTTCTCGCTTTCCAGCCCAAGCGCAGAGCGGATTGAACTGCCGCGGAAAGTATGGTGCATCATCTTCCAGCCGCGGAGCAGGACGAACCCGGGGTCATGCTTAAGAACCACGGGGAAGTGATGGACTTTCATCCAGCGCTCAGCCTTCCAGCGCATGAATTCGACTTCTTCTGCGGGCAGATGCGCAGTGCGAATGACGGCCGTGGTGCCATCATATTCCTCGAGCCGCTCGTTCACGATCAGACCCTGGTCGCGGAATTCTTTCGTCATTGGGGTGCGGGGATATGGCGTTGGGTGCTGGATGTAGGGCCAATCCACGTAGCGCCGGGCGAATTCGAGGTTCGCTTCGATGGACTCGCGCGTATCCCCCGGACTGCCGACGATCAATCCGCCCACCACATACATCTGGTGGCGGTGAAGGTAGTCGATGGCTTTGAGGGTTGCGTTGCCATTATTCTGGCCGTTGGTACGTTCCGTGTTCTTGGCGGAGGCCTTCAGGAATTCCAGGTCGCCTTCGAGAATGTTCTCGATGCCTAGAAAAACATACCGGAATCCGGCTCGCTGCATCAGCGGCGCAAGAGTTTCGCCGTGGTTGGCAATCGCGGATGTCATGGCTTGCACGAAGTATTCGAGCTTGTGCAACCCGGCAGCGATGATGGCCTCGCACAGAGCCTCGAAGCGCTTCACGTTCAGGGTAATGTTGTCATCGACCAGGAATATGGTTCGCGCGCCGTGATCGCGCGCATCGCGAATGTCGGCGAGAACTCGGTCGAACGAGTAAGTGTGGAAATTGCGGCCGCGCATCTCGATGATGGAACAAAAACTGCAATCGTAGGTGCAGCCGCGCGAGGTTTCGATTACATCTACCTGGCGACCCAGCAAGGTATATCCGTTTAGTACTCGTGCATCGCGATTCGGCGGCCGGATTTCTTTGTCTTCCAGGCGGTGCGGCGGCCGGGAAGGGTTGTGCACCCAGTTGTCGCCATTCGAGTAGGAAAGTCCGCAGATCTGTTCGAAACCGGCGCCAGCCTCCAAGGCGCGCAACAATTCGCGGAAAGTGACTTCGCCCTCGCTGCGCACCAGATAATCGACGCCCATATCCTCATACGCCTCGGGGGCGAGACTGGGATCGTATCCACCTACGACGACCTTCACTTCCGGCCGCAACCCACGGATCAGTTCGATAATGCGTGCGGCAGTGCGGCGCTGAAATGTCATGATGGAGAGTCCGACCACTTCCGGATCAAGCTCGCGAACAAGCCGAGTGACCGTCTCACGAACATGGTGGTGGGTCAGAATCAGGTCAGCCACCGCCACGCGGTGATGCGCGTCAACGTTTCCAGCCAGCGACGTAAGCGCACCATTGGGCATGCGGATAGCGACCGGGGGCATGTGCTCAAAGGAATCCGGCATGGAAAGCAAGAGGACGTTCATCAGGACCAGTCCTTACTGCATCGCTCTGACCCGCAGGCGCTGGTGAACCCAGCAGGCGATGCGCGCGGTCGTTATTGTACCGCACTGTGCGGCCGGAAGGCCGTCTGCGTCTCCAGCTCGGAATGCTTCTATCTGCGCTCTTCCGCCATTCCGGGCCTGGTCACCACACCCACCACGATTCCAGACGCCTGTCCCTTGGAGTGATACACGCGCTCCGTGGCCTTTACAAAATCCGCAGGCTTGGCGTCCGGGATGTTGACGAAGGTCTGCGGGTTACGATCGGTGAGCGGAAACCATGAGCCCTGAATCTGCACCATGATGCGGTGACCGCGACGGAAAGTATGGTTGACGTCCTGCATGGTGAAATCAATTTCCTCGACTTTCCCGGGCGTGAAGGGTTCGGGCTTTTCGAAACTGTGTCGGAACTTCCCCCGGAAAGGCTCGCCGCGCACAAGTTGCTGATAGCCACCCATCGTGAAGAAGGGTGGAGGAACGTCACTTCGAGGCTTGTTTTTGTCTTCGGGTTTGGGCTCATCGAACTTGCTGTCGGGATAGTCGGTGGGATAGACGTCGATCACTTTTACGTCCCAGTCGGAATCCGTTCCCGTCGTCGAAACGAAAAGCCGCGGGGCGATGGGTCCGGCAATGGTCACATCTTCCTGCAACACCGGCGTTTCATAAACCAGGACATCCGTTCTGCCGTCCGCAAAGCGCTGGTCCGAGACCATGTATTCCTGCGGCACGCTGATCGCCGTGTAGTTCACGAAGGGCACAGGCCTGGCCGGGTCACTCACATATTCATCGAAGGCCGGCGCATCGGAAGAGGGAGGATCGAACGATAGTGCGCCCCCCGCCTGCAGATAAAGGGTCTTGGCCTCGGCGTCTTTCGGCGGCCACGAAGAATAGCGTCTCCAAACGTTCGTAC
Source organism: Candidatus Acidiferrales bacterium (assembly GCA_035603655.1). Lineage (GTDB taxonomy): Bacteria > Acidobacteriota > Terriglobia > Terriglobales > Acidobacteriaceae > Sulfotelmatobacter. The sequence continues at coordinate 2,611 of DATNKA010000024.1, forward strand.
CAGTTTCAAAAACGAACGCTTTCGGAAGTTTTGCATCCCCATTGCCCTTCAGGTACTGCTCGAAAAACGGAAATAGAATGTTCTTCCGATAGTAGTCGCCGGTATTGAAGGCGAACTCCACTCGTCCCAGATGATCACCGTCATACCGCGCCCAACCGCCGTGAACCCATGGGCCAACGACAAGTGCGTTAAAAATACCCGCATTGTTCTTGTCAATCGCGTGGAACGTGCTGAACGGGCCTTGCAAATCTTCTGCGTCGAACCATCCGCCCACGGTAAGCACGGCGCAGTGGATATTCTTCATGTGTGGCGCAAGATTGCGCGCCTTCCAGTAATCGTCGTAAATATCGTGGTGCATCTGGTCGTCAAACAGCCCGCTCTTGCCTTCAAGATATTTTGAAAGATTCGCGATCGGTCCGGCGTTCAAATAGAACTCGTACCCGTCCTTGGTTCCGTAGTCGAACGCAACCGGCGTTCTGGGGGGAAGTTGGGGATTTTCCTGCGGCTTAAAAAGCGCGTAGAAGCCGAAGTTCGCGTTCAGCATGAACGCTCCGCCGTGATAGGCATCGTCGCCCATAAAAAGATCGGTCATGGGGGCCTGCGGCGATGCGGCTTTGAGCGCTGGATGCGAGTCGATGATGCTCGCAGAAGTGAAAAATCCAGGATAGGAAATGCCCCAGATGCCGGCATTCCCATTATTATTAGGCACGTTTCTCAGCAGCCAATCGATGGTGTCGTAGAGATCGCTGCTATCGTCCACATCCTGTTTTGATTTCTTATTATCGATGTGCGGACGCATCTCCACAAAAGTCCCTTCCGACATGTAGCGGCCGCGCACGTCCTGAAAGACGAAGATATATCCTGCCTTATCGAAGTCGGGGGAGGGGCCGAGTTGCTTGCGGTACAGATCCACGCCGTACGGAGCCACGCTGTAAGGAGTGCGATTGATCAGAAACGGATAAGAACGCGAACTGTCCTTGGGCACGTACACCGAAGTGAAAAGGTGCACGCCATCGCGCATGCTGACTCTGAATTCGTACTTTGTGTAGTGTTCTTTAACCTCGAAATCGGGCGCGTCGGGCTTGCTTTGGGTTGCGAGATTGGCAGCCAGGATTAGAACAAACAGGGACGCTGAAATGCACTTGCGGCGCGGCATAATCGCTCCTTTGCGGACAAAAGCCGAATAGGCAAACTACCGTCAGGCGAAGCCCGCAGTCAAGCGGGTTGCGGCCGTGAGCGGTACAATGGATGTTTCACTCACCAGTTTAATCCGGCCCTGTTTGCGCGCCGCTGAGGGACGCATGTTCGAGGTTACGGTTGACGATACGTTTGCCGCGGGACACTACCTGCGCAACTACAAAGGCAAGTGCGAGAATCCGCACGGCCACAACTACAAGATCCGAGTCACGCTCGCCGGGGCTGAGTTGGACAAGGCCGGACTCCTGCTCGATTTCAAAGACTTGCGCGAAGTGATGAAGCACGCGATTGAGCGGCTCGATCATCAAATGATCAATGACATTGAGCCCTTTACTACAATCAACCCGTCGGCTGAAAATCTGGCCAAGTATTTTTATGACGAGTCAAGTTCGCGACTAAAGAGTGTGACCAACGGGCGGGTGCGCGTGAAGAACGTCACTGTGTACGAGACGGACACGACGACGGCCACGTATTCGGAGTCGTAGCGCCCCCGTCGCGAGGGCTTTCCAGCGTGGCTCAACAGGGTTGGTGAGACGCCGGCGGCACCGCTGTCAGATGCAGATAACCGAAATCTATAAATCGTTGCAAGGGGAATCGACCTACGCTGGGCTGGCGTGCGTGTTCGTGCGGCTGACGGGATGCAATCTGCGCTGCTCCTGGTGCGACAGTGAATATACTTTTCACGGCGGGCGGAAGATGA
>DATNKA010000025.1:0-13664 GCA_035603655.1 Candidatus Acidiferrales bacterium
TTCGTTCGCCATGATCCGCGGCGGTCACATTGATTCGAGCGTGCTGGGCGCTATGGAAGTGGACGAGGAAGGAAACCTGGCGAACTGGATGATCCCCGGCAAAATGGTGAAAGGGATGGGCGGGGCGATGGATCTGGTCGCCGGAGCGCGCCGCGTGGTGGTGGCGATGGAGCACACCACGCGAGAAGGTGCGCCCAAGATTTTGAAGAAGTGCACGCTGCCCCTTACGGGAGTGAAAGTCGTCGATACGATCGTCACCGAGATGGCCTACATCCGGGTAACAGAGCGAGGATTGGTGCTGGAGGAAGTGGCTCCGGGGCTGATGGCGGAAGATGTGCAGAGGGCAACCGAGGCGAGATTGATGGTGAGCGACAGTCTCAAAACCATGAAGACGTAAACTTTACGGGCCGTACTTTTCGTAGAACTTACTGCTGAACAAAGTGTCAGGGTCATATTTTTTTTTCGCGGCAAAGAACGTATCAACTTCCGGATAGGCACGACGAAGTTGTTGCGGCGAGTAATAGAGCTGATAGGGCAAGTAAAACGTGCCTTGAAGCCCAACCGACAGGTCGATCAACTGGACGGTCGTCTGCTGAAGAATTTGACTCTGCCGCTGGTTCAGTTCTTGATTGAAATACAGGACATAAGCAAACATGTCTTCTTTGGCATAGGGCAGCGCGCTGACCGTATCCTTGTGAACTACGCGGATGGTGACGTTTAGCAGGTTCGCTTGGTTTCTTTCGACAATGCTCCTTAACCCATCGACAAATTCGGACATCTTGTCTTGAGGAATGAAATATTCCTGCAGGATGTCGGTGTCCTTGAGACGATTCCTCAAGTAGTCCATTGAGTCGTACATCTCCTGATTTCTCGAAACCAAGCACGGCTCCTTTTGATTGATAGCCTGGTTGCGGGAGAGGCAGGTATGAAGTATCGCTTCTGCACGCTTTTCCAGGGTCCAGCGCACCCATCTGCCTAGTTTCCCAGTTTTGGAAAAGTTTATGACGAACCTGTCTATGCGGTCGTGACTGGCTCCGTGGAGGGGAGGAATTGGGCCAGAGAAAGGAGCTTTTGTGTAAACGTGGATTGCCGCCTCATTCAAATAGCTAGTGGGTGAGACTGAGAGTCTTCCGTATACAAGCCCAACCTCTGGGTTAGCCGCGACGTTCTTCTGGTAGTAGCCAGGAAAGTCCCGGTTGCTCATATAAAGTGTCTCGAGAATGTACGCTTCGTTTTCTACCAGTTGGAGATCGGCATCCAGGATAACGCCGAACAAGCCATAACCTCCGATGGCGAGGCGGTACAGTTCGGAGTTTTCCGTACGGCTTGCAGTTCGGATCTCGCCATTGCTCAACATAATGCGAAGCGAAACCACGGTCGATGCGAGCGGCCCCGGGCGGTGGGCGATTCCATGAGCATTAACACTCAGTGATCCGCCTACGGTGAAGACGTTTATGGATTGCATCGCTTGTACGGAAAGGCCATTGCTGTCGGCCAGGTGCTGGATCTGAGCCCAAGTCGCCCCACTTTGCACGCGTATGACCTTGCGTTGGCGATCGAGGGCAATTTGGTGGAACCCGCGCATGTCAAGAATGAGGCCGCCTCCTGTAAAAGTCTGCCCCCCCATGCTGTGACGCTGTCCTGCTATTGATACCTTGAGGTGGTTGTCGCGGGCAAAGGCCAGGGCGTGGGACACATCCTCTATGCTCTGGATAGCGACAATTCCGAAGACTGGCGTTTTGTTCAAACAGCTTGCATCATTGATGAAACCTTCTTTCGCCTCGAAAGACAGCGGCTTTGGCGGCGGTGTGAAGATCAGAGTCGTTGGCTTGGAACGCGTGGGATCGGCAGGAAAAACAAAGTCACAGTTTTTTTCTCGGTCAGGAGGTAACGAATAGTCGAGAGCCTTCTTGCCTGTGAAGAGAGCAGAAAACGCCAGCACAAGTGAAGCTATCCAGGTAGTTCTTTTGCGCAAGCGCGAAATCCAATCTCTCATCAAGAGGACCGGCATCCGCGCGATTGTAACTCAGATCCGGAACGGCGCGGCAAGCAGCCTGAACGGAAGCGTGATCGCGACGAAGATGATCTCGAGCACCCCGTGGACCGCGACCCCCACGATGCGGAACGGCAGGAGCAACAGCCAGACGAAGGGGTAGGCGATTAACGCCAGCAGCGCCAAGGGCCAGCAGAAAACAAAGAGTATGCACCACAGGAGGAAAGTAAACATGATAAAGCCTCCTTAATTTTCCTTCCGTCTAAAGATACGGCGAAGCGGGTGAAAATGTTCCACGGCCCCGCACGCAATCGCGGGCGGCAGCGCCCGAGCCACAAAATCTCAGACAAACTTCATTCGTAGCGCAAGGCTTCCGCCGGCAGGGTTTTGCCTGCGGACCAGGAGGGATAAAGCGTCGCTACGAACGACACGCCGATTGCCACCACCGCTACCAGCACGCCATCCATGGGGCGCGGAGCGAACGGTACATAGTCGATCGAGTAGACCTCGGGCGATAGAGAAATCAGGTGGTAGTGGCCTCCCCCATAGGAGATGGCATAGCCGAGCAGAAGCCCGATAGCGGTGCCAATCACTCCGATCAGAACGCCTTGGGCGATGAAGATGTTTCGCACCTGCGCCTTGCGCGTGCCCATCGACATCAGGACGGCGATGTCCCTGGTTTTTTCCATCACCATCATAATCAGAGAAATCAAAATGTTCAGCGCGGCTACGAAAACAATTAGTCCGATAGTGATGAAGGTGACGAGGCGTTCGAGGCGCAGCGCGTGGAAGAGTGCTTTATTCTGCTCCATCCAGTTGGTGGCCATGAAGCCTTTACCCGCTGCGTCTTCAAGTTGCCGCGAAACCGTATCGGCTTTGTAAATATCGTCGACCTTGAACTCGATGACAGAGATAAGGTCACCAAGACCGAATAGTCGTTGGGCATCCGATAGGCGGGTGAACGCCCACGAGGAATCGTAATCGAAGAAACCGGAATTGAAAATTCCCACCACGCGAAAGCGGCTGTATTTCGGCACCATGCCGAACGGAGTCAGTTCGCCTTGCGGGCTGGTTACCAGCACGACGGAACCGACGGTTGCGCCCAAATTGTCGGCCATGTCTTTGCCAAGAATGATCGGAGGCATGGCAGCGACGCGTGCGTGGACGGCGGAGAGGGAATCGGCAGCTTCTTCGGTCGTTGGCGCTTCCTGAACCGCCGAGCCGGCTGTTCCCACTTGATCTTTTTCTGGTCCGGCAGCGTCTTCTTCGAGAGCGGCAGCGGATCCGTCTTTTACACTGTTCAGCAGATCGCCAACTTTTCTTTCATCGGCTGGAATCATTCCTTTCAAGACGGCGCCGTGGGCGCGTGGTCCGCGAGATATCAGCACCTGCTCAAAGATTGCTGGAGCGGCGGCGATCACGTGCGGCTGTTTCGAAAGGCGATCGAGAAGCGGCGGCCAGTCCTTGATTCCGTCATCGGCCACGCGCAGCAGACTGATGTGCGAAGTCGATCCTATGAGGCGCTCTTGCAAATCCTGGCGAAAGCCGTTGTTGATGGCCAAGGCGACGATGAGCGAAGCAACTCCGGCCGCCACCCCGACAATTGAGATGCCCGTGATAATGCCGATAAAGGCCTGCCGGCGCTTGGCGCGCAGGTAGCGGGTCGCGATCAAGAGTTCGAAGCGCATGAGGAATTTCGGCTGTCAGCTCTCAGCTTTCAGCCAAGTCGGATTATAACTACTGCGATACGCCGCGTGCGGATTCAAATAGAGAGACGGCCCGAGGACTGGACGCGGAGGACACAGAGTGAGCGTCACTCATCGCTGCCACTCACATGGTTATCCTTGGTAGCAATGCGGGTACCGTCGATCGATACTGGCGATATTCTTGTCCGAACCTTTTCTCCAATTCTTTATCTTCCATCTTGATCATGACTGCACCAGTCACGATCGCGAACGCTGTCAATGCCCAGCAGACTGCCAAGCCCGTGCCTGCGCTCCAGGCCAGCATCTCGCACAGATGGCCGAGATAGACCGGGTGCCGAACGTGGCTGCGTATTCCGGTCGTCACCAGGCGCTGTTGGTTGTCCTCTCCCAGGATTTCAGGCAGCCCGCCTAATTGCGCAAGCGTGAACTGCCGATGGGACAGCTTATAGAGAATCAAGCCAGTGCAGAACAATGGGGCTGCCGGAAGCCAGCTCAAACTGTTTCGGTAGAGCAAAAAGGAGTGCCACGGACTTGTAAGAACTGCTACGGCTACCCCCATCGCCATCCAGATGGGGAGCAGCATTTTATACGGTGACTTCCGGCGAGACCGCCAATATTCCGCGCGCGGGTGGATCTGCAGCCAGAAGGCCGGGATTGTGCTGTAAATGACGCAAGCGATCCAGCCAACCGTTCGCAACAGATCCTTCATCCTTCGATTTTACAATCAGCCGATCCGGCAGCCTGGTGAGGCTGGCCGGCGCCGCCAGAAGTCGCGCCGCCCAAACTGATGCTCAAACGCGATTCTCAATAACGATCTGCCACGTAACAGGGGTCGAGTCCTGAAGGGACGCCGATCAATTTGCCGGGTGTGACTTCCGCCGGGTGTGACTTCCGAAGTTGCGCCGTCTCAAATGAAACTCCATGACAACAGTGTGGCAGCGGCGCCGCCGGTCTCCGCGTTACCTTGGGGGAACGTTTTTTCCGTCAACGCTTGTGTGAATCGCAAGTGAATGGCGAACTTCGTCGGGCAATACATACTTTGTGGTTCTGTGGCACATTAGAAGATCACATTGGAGATCAATGCCGCCGCCCGCCGATGCCAGAGCTGGACGCATAGCATTTACGCATCCCGACTTCGTGCTGTTCGAGATTGCGCGTTTCCTGATCGTGGCTGCAGTTGAGATGCAGGCAGTCGCGGTGGGATGGCAGGTTTATGACATAACCAAGCGCGCCCTGGACCTGGGCTTGGTCGGGCTGGCGCAGTTTCTCCCGGGAATTCTGCTGTTTCTGGTCTCCGGCCATGCCTCTGACCGGTTCGAGCGCCGCAAGGTTTTGGGCGCATGCTATGCGGGATATGCCGTGTGCTCGGGACTCCTGTTGTTTCTAGCGGCGAGGACCACGCACACCGTGCTTCCGATTTATTTCGTCTTGATTTTGCTGGGCGCAGTGCGTTCATTCAATGGCACGGCCAGCCGCTCGATCCTGCCGCAACTAGTACCCGAAGAACATTTTTCCAACGCTGTGGCATGGAACGCCACTGTCTTTCAGGCTGCCACGATTATCGGACCTTCTCTCGGCGGAATTCTTTACGCGCTTTTCCGCGGGCCTTCGGCGGTCTACGCATTTGCCATGCTCACAGCCGCAGGGGCGTGGGTCTCTATGTTTCGCATCAAGACCCGGCCGCAAGCGCGTCGGCGGGAACCGATGACGATAAAGACAGTTTTCGCCGGACTGCACTTTATCTGGCGGGAGAAACTAATCCTGGGGGCGATCTCGCTTGATCTATTCGCAGTACTTCTGGGCGGGGCTGTAGCATTGTTGCCCGTGTACGCTCGCGAAATTCTTCACACGGGACCGTGGGGACTGGGGTTGCTGCGAACCGCTCCGGGAGTGGGCGCCGCGCTTATGGCCATTGCCTTGGCTCATCGCCCCTTGCGCGGGCGCGCCGGGCCCACACTGCTGTGGGCGGTAGCCGGGTTTGGCGTGTGCACGATCCTCTTTGGCGTGTCGAGGAGCCTGGTGCTGTCGCTGATCTCGCTCATACTCCTCGGTGCGGCGGACATGATCAGCGTGATCATCCGCGCGACATTGGTCCAGTTGCGCACGCCCGATGAAATGCGAGGGCGCGTGATGGCAGTGGATATGGTCTTCATCGGTACATCGAATGAACTCGGACAGTTCGAGTCTGGATTGACCGCCCAGTGGTTCGGCACCGTCCCGGCGGTGGTGCTGGGAGGTGTGGGTACTCTGGTTGTGATCGCAGTATGGGCCTGGATTTTCCCTGAACTGCGGCGCATTCGCTCACTGGATACTCTAAAGACGGCGCTCGCGGAGGGGAATACGGAAGAGGGCGAAGGATTGACGTAGACCGCAGGGTTCTGGTCAGGCTTCAGAAGTCAGTATGAGAACGGGTACTGAGCCGGCCCAATTTCAGACGTTGTTTCCGAGAATGCGCGAGCAATGGGCCTCAGGAAAACTCACTTGCCGCGAATCAAAGTCTTTGCGGCGCCCATATTGTCGTAGCGATCATAAACTCGTACAACCACGACATGCTCTGAAGCATCTCCGCCATCTCTTGGGGTTTCCGGCGTGGCCTTGAAATCGTAATTTTCAGTCTTCGCGTCTGAGAGTTGACCGACCGGCTCAACGTATTTCCACTCCCCGGCGTCCACCGAATATTCAGCCCGTTTGAGAGGAGAAAAATTGTCGATGGCGCGGAAGTTAACATGAATCTGGCCGCCTTCGACAATCGCGGACAGATTTTCGATGCGTGGGGGCGTCGTATCCACTTCAAACCGGCGGCTTTCTCTTGACGCGGTCAATGCCTCGCCGGGCGAATGCGACGGAGCGTCGGACGCGACCACTTTCACCGTATATCCGCCATCCGGCAGCAGGCTGGCGTCGAAGGAATAGGCCTTGTCGGTGATGTTGTCTTTGAGCAGCAGCCAACGGCTCTGGCCGTCGCCGCGGTAAAAGATCGAGTAGACGATCTGGTCGTCATTCTCGTCATGCGCGTTCCATTTCACTCCAACAGAGTCGCGATCATGCGAACTGGGCGGTGGGGTTTCGAAATGTGTTCCGGAAGACAGGGTCGACGAATCCGACCCTAAGCTGATGCCGGCCGTCCTGGGCAGCGGTTGATATTTCACCCCGACCTGCACTGTCACATCGTCGATCTCCGGAGCGACGTTCTTGGGCAGATAACTGAGCGCTATACTGTCCACGCCGGGCGCTGTGGTTCCAGCGTGCAACACGGCCCTCCACTGGCCGTAGCGCGCAGGCGGGATTCCAGTCTCATCGTTCTTCCCCAGATCGATCTTCTTCCACGCGCTCCAGTTGCGATCGGGATTATCTACATTGCCGCTACGGGCGTAGAGATCGACATTGCCTGAGCCGCGAAACTCGGCGCGTCCCCAGCGCGAAAAGATTCTGGCATCGAAAACATCGCTCTCGTAGGTGCCCTGGGCTTCAGGGCCGGGTCCCAGCACGAATACTTTTCCCAGATTGCTGGTCGCCGCGTAGACTCCACCGCCGGGTGCCTTGGCGAAGCCGGTCACTTGCGAGGCCGCGGCTTTGAGCAGATCAGAAAAATCATCCAGGCCGGTGATGGCAAAAATGTGGCCGCGATTTCCCGTCCCCCCCAGCAGGCGGCCCTGCGAATCGAAGGCCAGGGCATAGACGATGTCTTCGTGAGATGTCCAGAGCCGGGTTGGAGATCCGTCGGGCGCGATGCGGTAAACGTCAGAGCCACTGCTCGCGCCGCCCCCGGGGAATGGAAACGGTCCTGTCACTGCGGGCGCGCTGGGGGCAGTAGTAACGGTCAGCCCCGGGACTTGCGGTGAGCCGCCGCCCGCCGGTGTGCTGGAACCCATGCTGAAAAGAGCGGTCGTCAAGCCGGATGAGCTTGCCCCGCTTCCGCCCTTTTTCTCGCCCACCGCGGCCGCGTAGATATTCCCCGCACGATCGAGCGCCAGCGCCGTGATCTCCTTTTTGGGCGCACTGTAAAGTACGAAACCCTCTCCCGCAGGAGAGATGCGGTAGATGAGTCCACTGCCGTCGGAGCCGGCAATCAGATTCTCCTGCGCGTCGAAGGCGAGAACGCGAATGTGAGTTTCATCACTCTTGAAGAAAACCGAATGTTCACCTTTCGGCGTGACCCGGAAAATCTCGCCATGGTCGCCGGTTGCCACATAGAGGTTACCGCCCCTGTCGAGGGCCAAGTCCCAGATATATTTCGTGCCCGGCTCGAAATAGACAGCTGAAGTCCAGGAAGGATCGGCCGTGGGTTTGACCCCATCTTTCTCTTTGTCCTTCTCGTCGGGAGTCCCCTGGACTGGGTCGGCTTTTGCGGAAGCCTTGTTCCCCGGCTTGTGTTCGATCTTATAGACCTTGCCATCAGGGGCGGTGGCCGCATAGATGACGCCCCCAGCGCCAATCTGCAGAGCTTGCACCTGGAGTTCCTTGGGTTCGAAAATAATAGTTGCTTTTCCTTCGGACGTGATGCGGTACACGCGGGCGGGCGCGCCAGCTGCTACATACACATTGCCCGCGTCGTCGGCCGCGATGGCCCAGATATAAGTCGAAGGCGTGGCATAGAGGCTCCTGAAGGTGGGAGCGAGTTCCAATCCGCCAGTGCTGCGAATTGCCACCCCAGTAGCCGTGCCCTTGGTTAGTTCGTCGAATTTTGATTGTTCCCAGCTGCGCGTGCCCTCGGCAAATGCCTCCAAAAAGAGACCGGAGCCGCTCAAGTTAGTAAGGATGAAACCGATAAAAACGAAGAAGAAGAGCTTTCGCGCACTCTGCAATTTCAGACCTCGAAACGTCGTTGTGGAAATAAATTCAGGTTAACATGGCGCGAGGGGCTACGAAGGGCGGCCCGGGCCCGGGCGGGCCCGGGGCGGATTCGCCATGATATCGTAGAATTGGATGGAGTCCCCGCACCAGGATTTATTGCGCCTTCTCGCCTACAAGTCTTTCCGTCTGGGCGAATTCAAATTGTCTTCCGGCGGCACCAGCGACTACTACATCGATTGCCGAACCACGACGCTTGACGCCAAGGGCGCTCGCCTGACCGGTCAGGTGTTTTTCGACGAAATCCGGCAGCGGGGGTGGAAGCCGGCAGCGATCGGTGGACTCACCATGGGCGCCGACCCCATCGTCGTAGCGGTTTCTGTGGTGAGCGGCGAGCTGCATGGATTTCTCGTGCGTAAGGCGGAAAAGCAGCACGGGACTGGACAGCGCATTGAAGGCTTCCGCGAGAAGGGTGCGCCGGTCGTGATCGTCGACGACGTTTGTACCACTGGCGCCTCCACGGTCGAGGCCATTAGTGTGGCGCGCGAATATGGATTTCACCTGGTTGGAGTTATGTGCTTGGTGGAGCGCGAGGAAGCTAAGGGAAGGCCAAACGTAGAGAAAGCCGCGTCGCCAGCGCCGTTCGTCTCGATTTTTACTGCGAGCGATGTGCGCGCCGAACATATTCTGCAGACGGACGATACGCAGCCCTCGATCTTTGCTATCTCAGCCTCGTGCGAAGTTTGCGGCCGTCCGGCAGTTACGAACAACCCGCGAAGTCTCTGCGCAGCGCACAAGAACTGATAAAATTCTTAATGTTATCAATTCATGATCCAAACTCTCGAATGGACTGACCAGGGCGTGCGCTTCATCGATCAGACCAAGCTGCCCACCGAAGAAACCTACGTTACCTGCAAGACCCACGAACAGGTTGCGGATGTGATCCGCAACATGGTGGTGCGGGGAGCCCCTGCTATTGGCGTAGCCGCGGCTATGGGAATTGCGCTGGGCGTGAAGAATTCAAAGGCAGAAACGGTCCGCGATTTGAAGCGGGATCTGGACCAGATCTGCGACAACATGAGCAAGACCCGGCCGACGGCGGTCAATCTGTTCTGGGCCATCCGCCGCATGCAAGATAAGTTCGAGCGCGTATGCCTTCGTCCCATCGCACAGATCCGGCAGGACCTGGTGGAGGAATCCAGGCGCATGCACGCCGAAGATATCGCTGCCAATCAGGCCATGGGGCGCCACGGCGCCACGCTGATGCCGAACCAAGGCGGAGTGCTCACGCATTGCAATGCCGGAGCTCTGGCCACGGCCGGCTATGGTACGGCGCTGGGTGTGATTCGCGCGGCGGTTGAGCAAGGCAAAAAGATTCATGTCTATGCGGATGAAACAAGACCTTTTCTGCAGGGTTCGCGGCTTACTGCCTGGGAGCTCATGAAAGATGGCATCCCAACTACCGTGATTTCCGACAACATGGCCGGGGCCATGATGAAGCAGGGCAAAATCGGAGCAATCGTGGTGGGCGCGGATCGTATTGCAGCCAACGGCGACGTGGCCAATAAAATTGGGACGTACAGCGTCGCCGTTCTAGCCAAAGAACATGGAATCCCGTTCTACGTGGCTGCGCCGATTTCGACTATTGACCCTGCCTGCCCTAACGGCGACATGATTCCGATCGAGCAGCGCGATGCGAAGGAAGTCACTCATATCGCTGGGAAACAGATGGTTCCCGACGGAGTGTCCATTGAAAACCCTGCCTTCGACGTAACCCCAGCGAAATACGTAACGGCCATTGTCACCGAGCGCGGCATCGCCCGCGAGCCTTACCCTGAGTCTCTGCAAAGGCTGGCCGGCGCGGAGGCTAAGGTCAAAGTCTAGGCAAAAAGCCTCTGCGACTCTGCAGAACGGACCTCCCGTTATGGGACCAGGCCATACGGAGCTCTCACCCTAGTTTTATAACCGGAGCGCAGGCTTAAGCAGGTTTTCGGCAGGTGCTCATGGAAAAAAACGCGAGTATGTCGTTTGTCTGCATCAAACTCTTGTTATGATGCAAACCCTCAATATGGTTCGAATGTGCCATGTGGGGGTGGCGGCCGGGTGTGAGAAGATGAGGCGGTTCTACTGTCTTCGCCCGGGTTTGACTAAGGCCGGGACAGGATGGACCCAGGCGGGGACGGAGTGCATCTAAGTAATCAGGCGGCGGAGCTTGATTTGTCAGAACCAGAGGCGTTGCTTCGGGTTCAAGGATTGAAGAAGGTTTTCCGGTCCGGCGAATCGGACCTGGTGCTCTTTGAGAATTTGTCGTTTGAGGTGAAGCGAGGCGAGATGCTCGCGATCGTCGGCGAGTCGGGAGCGGGGAAGAGTACCTTGTTACACATCCTCAGCGCTCTTGATCATGCTTCTGCGGGTGACGTATACTGCGCGCAATTGAAGCTGAATTCTTTGTCCGCGGACGAAGCATCCGAGTTTCGCAATCGCGAGGCGGGCTTCGTCTGGCAGTTTCATTATCTGTTGCCGGAATTCACGGCGGCAGAGAATGTGGCTATGCCTTTGTTGGTGCGAGGGCAAAGCTGGGCACAGGCGGCGCCGGAAGCTTTACGCTGGCTGCGTGAGGTTGGTCTGGAGCAACGCGGGCATCACCGTTCGGGAGAGCTTTCGGGCGGGGAGCAACAGCGGGTCGCTCTGGCCCGGGCGCTCATTACCGGTCCGAAATTGTTGCTGGCGGATGAGCCGACCGGCGATCTTGATGGGCAGACGGCGGAAGCGGTTTTCGAATTGATTGCGCGATTACATCGCGAGCACCAACTCACCTCCTTAATTGCTACCCATAACGTGTCGTTTGCCCGCCGATGTCACCGGGTGTTGCGGCTGCAGCGCGGGCGCGTGGAGGAGATCAGGCCGGAGTCTTTGCCGAGTAATTGAAGTGTCATTACAATAGTGCGCTACGAAAGTAAGACAAAGTGCAAGAAATTAGTCAACGACGGGCTGGAGGGGTTTTTGGGAGGTTCCTTCAGTAACATTAGAAAAACGTTTCTCTGCTTGGGTTTGGTGGCCGTTTAATTGCATAATGGATGAAGACGGAAACCGAATGAAAGTAAAGAACATGGACGGGGTGGGGTTTCGGTAGGTTTGAGCGGGCATACGCCTTCTCGGCCGGAAGCTTCAGGGGGAAGGGCATCATGTTTGAACGTTATACGGAGAAAGCCAGGCGCGTGATTTTCTTTGCGCGCTACGAAGCAAGCCAGTTCGGGTCTCCTTATATTGAGACCGAGCATCTGCTGCTGGGGCTCCTGCGCGAAGATAAGGCCCTGACCAATCGTTTTCTGCGCTCGCACGCCTCGGTTGAGTCCATCCGCAAACAGATTGAGGGCCACACCACGATTCGAGAAAAGGTTTCGACGTCGGTGGACCTTCCCTTGAGCAACGAGTGCAAGCGGGTGTTAGCCTATGCCGCTGAAGAGGCGGAGCGGTTGTCACACCGGCACATTGGCACCGAGCATTTGTTGCTAGGACTGCTGCGGGAAGAGAAATGTTTTGCCGCCGAAATTCTGCACGAGCGCGGACTGCGGCTTTCGACCATTCGCGAGGAACTGGCGCGCACCACTCAGGAAAAGGCGCAGCCCCAGCGTCAGCGCGAATCCTCATTGCTGAGCGAATTTTCACGCGATCTTACGCAGGCAGCGATGGATACTCAGCTCGATCCTCTGGTCGGCCGTGACGGCGAACTGGAACGCGTGGTTCAGATTCTGTGCCGGCGAACCAAAAACAATCCTGTACTGATCGGTGAGCCGGGGGTTGGTAAGACGGCCATTGTCGAGGGCTTGGCGCAGCGAATTGCCGACGGCGAGGTTCCGTCGTTTCTCGCGGACAAGCGAATTCTGGCGCTCGATCTTTCTTTGATCGTTGCCGGAACTAAATATCGTGGTCAGTTCGAAGAGCGCCTCAAGACCATCATGAAGGAATTGATGGAGTCGCAAAATTCCATCATCTTTATTGACGAGTTGCATACCCTGGTGGGAGCAGGATCGGCGGAAGGGTCGCTGGATGCAGCGAACATTCTTAAGCCTGCGCTATCGCGCGGCGAGATTCAGTGTATCGGAGCAACCACACCGGGTGAGTACCGCAAGTCGATCGAGAAAGATCGGTCGCTCGAACGGCGCTTCCAGGCTGTGAAAGTCCCTCCGCCCAATGAGGCGGACGCGATCAAAATACTGTTCGGCATCAAGGACCGGTACGAGAAGTTCCACGCTGTAACTTATACGGACGATGCCATAACCTTCGCGGTGTCACATTCGAACCGCTACATTCCAGATCGCTTCCTCCCGGATAAGGCGATTGACCTGGTGGATGAAGCGGGTGCGCGCGTGAAGCTGCGCCAGACCTCGCAGCCCGAGGAGATCACCGAAGTCCAAAAGCGGATCAAGTTCATTGTGCATCGCATGGAGAATGCGATCGCGAACCACGAATTCGAGAAGGCGCGTTTCTACTCGGACGAAGAACGCAAGGAGCGCGAGAATCTGCGCGCGTTGCGCGAGAAATATCACCTGGATGAATCCTCCACCGGCGTGGTGGGCCGCGAGGACATCGAAGATGTAGTTTCGCGCTGGACTGGCGTTCCTATCACATCGATCAAGGAAGAAGAGACCCAGAAGCTCCTGCGTATCGAAGAAGAACTGCATAAGCGAATCATTTCGCAGGATAAATCGATCAGCGCCCTGGCTCGGGCCATCCGGCGTTCGCGAGCTGGATTGAAGAGTCCGAACCGGCCAATTGGGTCGTTCCTGTTCCTGGGACCCACCGGCGTGGGCAAGACGGAAGTTGCGCGTACCCTGGCTCAATTCATGTTCGGAACGGAGAAGGCCTTGGTTCGTTTCGATATGTCGGAGTTCATGGAGAAACATTCGGTTTCGAAGCTGATCGGTTCTCCTCCGGGATACGTGGGATACGAAGAGGGCGGCCAGCTCACCGAACGGGTGAAGCGTGCTCCCTACTCGGTGGTGCTGCTGGATGAAATCGAGAAGGCGCATCCGGATGTGTTCAACATCCTGCTGCAGGTTTTTGAAGACGGCCAGCTCACGGACGGGCTTGGCAACACTGTCGACTTCAAGAACACGATCCTGATCATGACCTCGAACATCGGGGCTCGGCACTTGCAGAAGCGCGCGGGG
>DATNKA010000026.1:0-4222 GCA_035603655.1 Candidatus Acidiferrales bacterium
CGCTACCGAATAGTCGGATTGTGTAAATCGATCGCGGAGACTCCTGTATCACGGGCAAACCCTTCAACAATCCAACGTGCCAGCGTTGGCCAGCAATTGGCCGGGCTACACTGGAAGAGGTACCGTGCCGCGAGTTGCTCCTTCAAAATGATCTCTTTCTCAAATATCAATAAGCAGTATGGTAAGCAGTTGCTTTTCGTGGATGCTTCGTTCCAGTTGAATCCCGGCGAAAAAGTCGGACTGGTCGGTCCCAATGGGGCGGGCAAGACAACGCTCTTCCGGATGGTCGTCGGCGAGGAAACTCCCGACGAGGGCGCGGTTTCAGACCCCAAGAAGTTGACGATCGGCTACTTTCGCCAGGACGTCGAGGAAATGCAGGGCCGTTCGGTTCTGGATGAAGCGATCGCAGGGAGCGGACGCGTCGGCGATCTACACCACGAGCTCGAAGCCTTGCATTGGGAAATGTCCGACCCCGACAAGGCTGATGACATGGATCGGATTCTTGATCGCTTCGGTCACGTTCAGGAGGAGTACGAGCATTTAGGCGGTTACGCGCTCGAATCGCAAGCCCGTGAAGTGCTCCACGGTCTGGGATTCAAAGACGATCAGATCGACGGCGACGTGGGCGATGGGCCGTCAGTCATCGTGCCAATCTCGATGAGCCAAGTTTGACAACTCGCACACAGAGTGCACTCCTATCCAGCAAAAACACCACATCCGAGAAAGTGCTCACAGGTTGTGTTCGACGATCGCAGTGACGCTTCAGAGTCGGCTCCGCAGGAAGTACACTTGATTCGTCCAGTCAAATTCCCCAGCCTCGTCAGCAAGCGAAATCAGCGCGCGGACCAGCCCCCCAATGTCCGCCGGTGAGATCGTCTTTTCATCGACAAAGATCACTCCTCCATGGGATCGCTCCTCCTCTGCCCAGAGTTTTAACAGCGGAGGAATCGTCCTGCGATCATAAGTAACCAGGGTCAAGCGTTGTTTCGCTGCTTGCAACAAGCAAACAGCATCCTCCTTCCCGAGGAAGTTTCCGTTCTCCCACTGCACCATCGAGTGAATAACTAGAGATCGATTCCGGCGTTGAATTCCGTTCGCCACATCTGGGGAAATGTGCTCATCGAGCAGCAACTTGAGCATCTCAGCCCCGCTTAGTCTTTCTGGGGGCAAAATCGACGGCTTGGGGAAGCATGCGCTTTAGGCTGTCGAAATCAGTTGAATCGTTCTCTGCGATTGCCTCATTTACCTCTTCGGGGAATGCCTCCGAGTAGTTGAGGGCAGCTCGAACCTTCGCGTCCGGCCATTTCAGATGCTTGGCTACGCCCTCAACATTTCCTTTGTAACTTCGAAGAAGGAACATGACTTCCCATATCGCCAAGGTGCTTCCTTGTATGTAGGCTTGCCTGCCCGCTGGTGAATCGCGAAAATCTAAGAAGGCAAATTCCGACCGCCTAAGGCCCTCTTCCACCAGACGAGCGCTAGCGTCGCTCGGTGTCCAGCCGTGCCGATTCGCGATGCGCTTCAAACGTTTTCCGCTCTCCACCGGCAGGCGCATACTGAGCACCATCGAACGCGATTGCTTCATGGCCCCTCCTCTGTGTAACTGTTGTAAGCATTGTATCATTTGCTAGATGAGAAGCAGCAGGGAAAACTTCTTGCCCTCGATTAGCGGCTTACCTGCGGAAGGGGATCAGTTCGCGTACGCGCGGCTCGCGACCAAAAATTCCTCCCCATGCCAGCGCGCCGAAGATGACCGGGAAAATGCATTCAAACACGGGATGGCCCACGCGAAGATTCGACACAACCGCTCCTCCGAGATACCCGGTGAGCAGAACAGCACCGAGAATCGCGGTTCGCGGAATGGCGTAGAGGGTGGTGCACGCCAGCATAAGCACGCCGATTAATACCATCTCATTGGTCGAAAAGCCTAACTCGGCACTGGCAGCGATCACATGCGGTTCCTTCATGACCTTCATGAGGCCATCGAAGGCACAGAACAATACCACTAGTGTTGTCACAATGCGTCCGACCCAGATCCAGGTTTTCGAATGCGAAGTAGTGACGTTCGGTAGCGAGTTGACTTGAGTAGCTGCGAACATAGGGATCATCTCCTTTTATGAGTTTTGAAGTGCTCTTAACGATTGCGGCTCTTGGGCCTGTTTACCGCAGTTGACCTCCACGGGATCCCGAAGCGGTCGGTTAGCATGTCTCTCCTTTATTTGGGCAGGTCGTAGTTGATCATCCATCGGATGCCGAACTGGTCTTCCAGCATTCCGAACCGCGCCCCCAAGGCATGGTGCCGAGCGGCATCCTAACTTGCCCACTCTTGCCAAGGGCTGAGAAGATACGCTCGATTTCCTCCAGCGTCTCGCAATCGACGGAGACGGAGAAGTTGTTGCCAGGCTGGTTTGGCGTTCCCGGAGGAGAATCCGACGCCATCAGCAAGGGTTTGCCCGCTCGCGTTATCCGCGCGTGCATAATCCCTGCCTTGGGGTTGGTCAGCGGCTTCCCTTGGGCATCCGCGAATGGGGTCAGTTCGAGTTCAGTTCCGAGACACTGTTGATAGAACGTCATTGCCTGACGGCAGTTGCCGTCGAAATTGAGATACGCGGTAACGCTTTTCATGGGGTTTTTCTCTGGACTCTGATTACTAAACGGTGTAGTGTTACTACACGGTGTAGTTTTATACAACCAAAGACTCCGTGTCAAGCAGTTTTTTGGGAGGAGTGGGATGAAAGAGAAATCAGACATAGAAAGTCGCTCGGAGCGGAAGAGCGCGGCCATTATGGTGGCGGCGACCGCCGTGTTTTTGGAGAAGGGCTACGACGGCACGAGCATGGATGACGTTGCCGCTAAAGCCACAGTGTCCAAACCAACCGTGTACAAGCACTTCTCCGACAAAGAACAGCTTTTCGCCGAGACCGTCCGCGCCACAACGGACCAGATTGACGACCTCATGCGTTTGGTCACCGGAACCATGGCTGACCATGCCGACATCGAGACGGCCCTCGCGGCGCTCGCCCGTCTCTTCATCACCGCGCTCATGCAGCCCGAAGTCCTACGATTACGCCGGTTAGTCATCGCTAACGCCGAGCGTTTCCCTGACGTGGGCCGCAGTTGGTACGAACAAGGCTTCGAGCGGGTACTCGCCACGCTGGCGACCACTTTCCAGAGCCTTGCCGACCGCAATCTCTTGCGCGTAGACGATCCACTGCTGGCAGCCAATCACTTCGTCGGGCTCCTGCTATGGATACCCATCAACAAGGCCATGTTCACGGCGGATTACCACGCTACCCCAGATGAACTCGAACGCTACGCTGCAGCGGCCGTCCGAGCTTTCCTGAGCGGGTACGGCTCCTTAAGTGTTATGGTCACGAAATCTCTGGAACCATTCCAAAGGAAGAAAAAGAGCCGCTGAGCGCGCCACAACAGACTCAGGCGCAACTTTGTCATCTCTGTCTTTTCACACTCTTGGTTTCCTTGGGCGGAACTAGAGGCTTGAGCGCGGCCACTCTGGATTATCGCCAGGGTTACTACGCCGGCAAGGGGTTCAGCAAATTCACCGCCGCAGACAAGGAACGTCAGCTGGAAGATGCCCTGATGTTGGACGATCCGATCACGGAACTTACCATCGCCATGGAGGTCGATTACTTCCAGTTGAATCGCGCGGAATATTTCGTCCCACTCGTCGTAAAAATTCCAGGAAGGGAACTTGCTCTGGCCAAGCGCCGAGGCGCCGACCGCACTCTCATTGATTTCATCGGCGAGATCAAAGACGACTACACGGGCCTGACAGTTACAAACGTCCGCGACAAAGTGAATATCAAGCTGAGCGATGCTACAGCCATCGAACTGTCGAAGCGGCCGATCGAATACGACACCGGTTTCACACTTCTTCCCGGAAAATATACAATCAAATTTCTTGCGCGCGATGACGAGACCGGAAGAATCGGGACGTATCAAACGTCATTCGTCATTCCGAACTTGAACAAAGAGGAGAAGAGAATCCCAATCAGTTCCGTCGTGCTGAGCAGCCAGCGCATCGACCTCAAGAATGCGCTCTACAATGCCGCCAGGGAAAAGGACCGAAACAAAGACGAAGCTGTCAACCCGCTGGTGCAAAACAGACAGAAGTTGATTCCCAGCGTAACGCGCGTGTTCCGTAGGAGCCACGATATGTATGTCTACCTGCAGGCATACGAGCAGGGTGCAGCGAGCGTCC
>DATNKA010000027.1:0-4408 GCA_035603655.1 Candidatus Acidiferrales bacterium
GCGACAAGCGGGAGCAGACTCTGACCCTGACTTTGCCGGAACGCAAGGAATCCGGCGAGAGCATAGAGGAGACCTTCGAAGCTCCAGAAATGGATGCGGAAACGCAGACCGAGTTGAGCGAGGTGCGAAACGAAATTGCGAAACTTCAGCCGGAGATGGAACTGGCGCAGCAAGAAATGCGCAGGGCTGCGCGCTCGCAGCAAAAACAAATGAAGGAGCAAGTCAATAATTTGCGAGAGCAACTCCAGCCCCAGGTTCGGGAAGAGATCGAAAAGAGTCGCCAGAAACTCCAGCAGGAGATGGAACGCCTTCGTCATCAGATGCAGGGAGACTGGCTCGAAATCTAGCTTGCGAATAGGCGAGCCGCTTGGCGGTTGAAAGACGCTAAGCCTTCGCCGCCTCGCAGCGCGGCGCAGAGGCAAGACGAACCGCATTTCGTCCGGCCTGCTTGGCGGCGTACAGGGCACTGTCAGCAGCTTTAACCAGCCCATCGCGGGTGGTGCCGTGTTCCGGAAAAGCTGCGGCGCCGGCGCTGATGGTTACGGTGCGGGGCACACCCGGGAACTGCCAGCCTTCCACCCTCTTGCGGAGTTTTCCCGCGACAGTAAGTGCTTGTTCGGGGGTGACCTGGGTCAGCAGGATGGCGAATTCTTCGCCGCCATAGCGGCACACCACGTCCACCTTTCGGACTTGCTGGTGAAACAGCGAAGAAACCTGGCGCAACACCTCATCCCCCAGCACGTGTCCGAACTCGTCGTTCAGCCGCTTGAACTCATCAATGTCAGCCATGATTACGGCCATACCGGTTCCGTAACGCCGGGCGCGTTCGATTTCTTCCATGATGCGCAGTTCGAAAAATCGACGATTGAAAATACCGGTCAGGCCGTCCAGATAAGCCAACTGCTTTACCCGGTCTACGTAATGGGCATTCTGAATGGCCGTCGCACAAATATCGGCCACTGACTCCAGTGACTGCTGGTCGCCGTCGCGGAAAGCATCCGCCTTAGAACTGTCCAGAGCGAGCACGCCTAGAGTCTGTCCGAATGAAACCAGTGGAATGAACATACGTGAGGCGGTTTCGGAGAAGAACTTGGTGTGGGCCGGAGCCTTGCCCAGATCTTTTTCCATGGCTGTGCGGCCATCGGCGAGGATGCTGGCCCACGGTTCTGCGTTGGCCCCGAAACGGCCACCTTCCGGTATCGAGGGAGTGAGCGTTCCGTGATGCGCCCGCAGCACCAGGTCGTGATCTTCCCGCAAGAAAAGGGAAACATGTGATACCCGGAAGGCATCCTGAATCAGCTGGCAAACTCTATCCAGCAATTCTTCGAGGTCGAGAACGGCAGTTGTTTGCTGGGCAATTGCATTGATCGCCTGGAGCTGACGCGCCCGCTGCTGCTCCAGGGAATAGAGGCGCGCGTTCTGCAAGGCAATCGACGCCTGGGTAGAAAACAGGGTCAGCAGGTCGATGGTCTCCGAATCAAAGTGGTTCACGCGATCGCTCTGGCAGTCGAGCACGCCCACCATCTCGTCCCGCACCATCAAAGGAATGGCAAGTTCAGACCGCGTGGACTTGGCGGAGCAGAAATAGCGCGGGTCCTTGCTAACGTCGGGAGCGTACACCGGCTGCTTCTTGAGCGCCGCCGCTCCCATAATTCCCTGCCCCGGGGGCAGCAGAACCTTGTCCTGGCCTTCGTCCCAACCAATCTGCGAGCGGACGTACAACTGCTGGGATTGCTGATCGAGCAGCACGATCGCCACATTCCGCAGATGAAAGTAGTCATGTGCGATCTCCAGAATGCGCTGCAACACCTCGTCCAAATCAAAGGTGGAGAGCACCGCCTGGCCCGCATCGTACAGGACCGCGATTTTATTCATACGTCAGGAGATATCGTAACGTGACGGAAGCGGTTACACAGGTTCCTAAAGTAACCGGGATAAGTCCGAAAAGGGACAGACGCGAATTGAAGATTCTACTTTTTTCGGGTCTGGCGGATCAGGGCATAAAACCCGAGGCAGATGAAGAAGTCCACGAGCAGGCCGGCGTCGGGTTGGAAAGGCCGGTGGCGCGGCAGGCCGAAATGAGCCGCAAGCAGGAAGTAGGCCAGGTTGCCCAGGACAATGGCTAAAAGAGCTTGGAGAAAGTTAACCAGCACAAAGTGTTTAGACGCCGAGTTGGGGGCAAACGGATTCGGCGGAATCGGAGAATCTTCGCGACGGACCTGACGGCATTCGTTCGCGAGTTCGAAGATCGACTGCCCTTCGAGTGGCAAAGAATCGCCATTTGACCAGCCGTGCAGCGCGACCCATTTCTGAGACAGCTTGCTGCTAACATTCCTTGGGAACCTTCGCCATGGTTGAACTCACTACGCCGGTGCAGTACGTCAAGGGAGTTGGGCCGAAGATGGCGGAGATTCTTGCGACGAAGGGTATTGCGACCGTCGGTGATCTGCTCCATTACCTTCCTTTTCGCTATGAAGACCGGCTGAATCCGCGCGGGATCGCGGAATTGCGTCCCGGCGAAATGGCTACTGTGATTGGCGAAGTCCGCAACTCGGGGCTGTTTCGTACCCGCAAAATGCCGATCTTTCAGTTGACCGTGGGGCAGGGACGATCGCGCCTGAAATGTCTCTGGTTCAACGCCGCGTATTTGCAGGATAAGTTCAAGCCGGGCGAATTGATTGCGCTCTATGGCAAGGTAGAGCAAGACCAGCACGGGGAAATGCAGATCATCCAGCCGCAATTTGAAATGCTAGGCGAGGCCGGCGCAGATGGCGCGGATGGGAAGGCGGCGGCATCGCTCGAAGTGGGGCGCATCGTGCCCATCTATGAATCGGCAGGACAGGGGCGGGTAACGGCACGCTGGTTTCGGAGAGTCATCCGGACGGCTCTGGACGATCTTACTCCTGACCTCGCCGAAACTATTCCGGCGGCCGTGCGGGAGCGTCTGGCACTGGTTTCACCGCGCGAGGCGCTATGGAAAGTGCATTGGCCCGAGGCGGGTGAAAGCTTCGAAGAGCTGCAGTCGTCACGTACGCCCGCGCACATACGTTTAATTTTTGAGGAATTATTCTTCATCGAGCTGGGACTCGAACTCAAGCGCCGACAGCGCAAATCGGAGACTGGCATCACTTTTCGTTTAGATGACCGAGTGCGTGAGGCGATCAAGAAAATTCTGCCGTTTCATCCGACGGCAGCGCAGAAGCGGGTATTGAAAGAGATTGCCGACGACATGCAGAAGCCTTCTCCCATGCGACGTCTGCTGCAGGGAGACGTGGGCTCGGGAAAGACCATTGTCAGCTTCCAGGCGGCCATTATCGCCATCGAAAACAGTTATCAGGTGGCGTTGATGGCGCCCACCGAGATTCTCGCACAGCAGCATTATTTTTCCGCGCGCAGAATTCTGGAGAATGCGGGATATCGCATCGTCCTGCTGACCGGCTCACTGGAAGCTGACCGCAAGCGTGAGATCCGCCGCCATATCGCTCAAGGGAATGCGCAACTCGTCATCGGTACGCATGCTCTGCTGGAAGAGAAAGTTGAGTTCGCGAAGCCGGGATTGGTCATCGTTGATGAACAGCATCGTTTCGGAGTTTTGCAGCGACTTAAGTTGATGAAGAAATCGGGGGACGGGGGCGCCGACAAGAATCCGAGCGAACCCGATGTTCTGGTCATGACGGCAACCCCTATCCCGCGAACCCTGGCGCTTACGCTGTATGGCGATCTCGATATCAGCGTGCTGGACGAACTTCCTCCGGGGCGTACTCCGATGGTTACGCGGAGAATCACCGATGATCGCTGTGCCGAAGTCTGGGACTTCGTCCGCAAGCAGGTGCTGAAAGGGCATCAGGTGTACGTGGTTTATCCCGTCATCGCGGAAAGCGAGGAGACCGAACTGAAGGCCGCAGTGAAGATGTACCGCGAGCTGAGCGAAAAAATCTTCGCCGATCTGAGGGTCGGTTTGCTGCACGGCCGCCTCGACGCCGACTTGAAGGATCAGGTCATGCGCAGGTTTCAGAAAGGCGAGTTGCAGATTCTGGTTGCGACCACGGTGATTGAAGTTGGAGTGGACGTGCCGAATGCCACCGTCATGGTGATTGAGCACGCCGAACGATTTGGGCTGGCGCAACTTCATCAGTTGCGGGGGCGAATTGGGCGCGGGGCAGCGAAGTCCTTTTGCATCTTGATGACTGGCGGCAAAGTGACGGAAGAAGGCGAGCGCCGCCTCGATGCCATGGTGCGCACCCATGACGGCTTTCAGATCGCTGAACTCGATCTAGAACTGCGCGGGCCGGGGGAGTTCTTCGGGACGCGGCAGGCGGGAATGCCGAACTTCCGCGTGGCCAATCTGATTCGCGACCGGCAGTTGCTCGAGTTGGCCAGGCGAGAAGCAGCGGCGGTGATGGCTGGA
>DATNKA010000028.1:0-6652 GCA_035603655.1 Candidatus Acidiferrales bacterium
TTGCGCCGCCTCACCAAAGGCTACAAACACCAGGGCCGCCGCAGCCAAAGTCGCAAGCCTGAAAAAACTTTTCATTTTCATAGTTGTCTTCCCTCTGGCCTGAAGATTCGACCTTCCTCACCCGGCCCGCTCGCGAATCCCCGGTCAATGGTCTTCCAGCGACATCATCCATCCCAGCCCAGAGGATGGTCAAGGCCGGATGGCAAAGATCATGGCGGAGAAAGTCGCGCGCAACAAACCGGGATGCAGTACATCCGATAGCAGCATGGTCATACGAGACTTTAATGACGATGGAAAGCCGGATATCGCGATTGGCAGGTACAGCGGAGTTGCTATCCTGGAAGGCAATAGTAATGGGACGTTTCAGAATCCGGTATATTCCAACCCTACAACCTGTTGTGGGATGGTAGCGGAAGGCATAAACAGAGACGGCAAGCTCGATCTGGTAAGTAACAGTGATGGCGTGCTGGCGATGCTCGGCAACGGTTCATCCGCCGCTCTCCCGTATTGAGTGTCGCCCGATGATAATCTTTGATTGCCGCCTCGCCTCAAATTCTCCTCTGATACCGTCAATGTTTCCTTCGTGCAGGTGGCCATGAGTAGCAGGGACAACCAGGGTCCGGATCGCGATTTGCGCGCAAGGATCGTTAACCTAATGCAGTCCATCGGGAAAGGACCAAAGAAGCAGATTCCCGCTGAGGAAATGCAGAAACTCAAGAGCGCAGCCAGCCGCCTCGATCAGATGTTGAAAGCTGCTGCGAGCGCCGATCAGCAAGCATTAAAGAGCGCGGCGGCAAAGCTCGACCAGTTGCTGTCCGACATCCGCGCGGGAAAAGACGTCACCAGCAACCTCAAGCGCAGAGAAAATTCTGCAACCTGAGATGTTGTGACTCCTTTCGCGCGCTCCCCATCGCTCGCTCGATGAAAATCCCACACCCTTTGCTGTAACCATCAAATGTCACACACGATTACGTACCCCCCGGGTCGTCAAATGGCTTCTCGATTCCGATCCATCGATTTGTGAAAATTCTAAGCGATCGGAACACCAACCGCGAAGGTGCTGAACAAGAGGATGGCCACGTCACCAACAGCTGACATGCACCAGCTCCAATAATCTGTATCGCGATGTACGAACCTTCATAAATCCCGGCCGCTCAGTTACCTGGGCGCGATCGCAAACACCCAAGGCACACTGATTTTATTGGACTTGTAGTCATTAAAGTCAAGTGCGATTTGGCCACTCAATTGCCGCTGCACCGCCATGGGGACCATGTTCGTGCGAGTAGGTGGAAATGTTTTTGCTTGGTCGAATATAGGAAATTGAATCGGCAAGAATGCACTTAGGGGTCGACACAACCCGAACTGCGCACTCTTAAGAAGTCGAGCGGCCGCACGAATCCGAAGCGCCGGGCGGCTGGTTTTCTTTCTTGCTGTTAGGAGGATCGATGGAGGCACGCAGACCTTTTCATAATCTGGTTCGCAGGTCGTTTCGATTCGCCGTACTAACGATACTTTGTCTCCAGCTGAGCTTGATCGCGCAAGCGCAATCCACGAGTTCTCTCAGCGGTACGATCACTGATCCCACCGGCGCGACCGTTCCGAACGCCACCGTAGCCGTCCGAAATGTGGGCACCGGGGTTGAGTCAACCTCGGCCACCGACAGCGTGGGCGCGTATCTGTTTCCCAGTCTTCCCATTGGCATCTATCGCATCGAAGTTACGGCCACCGGATTCCGCAAAGGTGTGATCGGGGAACTTCAGCTTCCCGTCGCTACGGCGGTTACAAGAGACATTCAGCTCGAGGTCGGTCAGATAACCCAGCAAGTGGAGATCAGTGCTGATGCCTCGGTGGTCGAGACCGCAACGACCAGTCTAGGCCAGGTGATCAATGACAAGACGGTGCAAGACATCCCGCTGAATGGCCGTCACTTTACGGACCTCAGCTTACTGACTGTGGGTACGGTCACGCCGCCCGCTAATGGCTTCTTATCGGCTCCCTTGCGCGGCCAAGGCTCGTTCGGAATAAACACCTCGGGCCAGCGCGAAGACACCACAAATTGGCTGGTGAATGGCGTCAACCTGAACGATCCGGTCCAGAACCAGATAACCTTCCAGCCGCCGATCGATACGCTGGCGGAAGCCAAGATTGACAATTCCGCATTCCCAGCGCAATACGGGCGAAATTCCGGTGCGGTGGTAAATATGGCGACGCGCTCCGGCACGAATGATTACCACGGCGAGGGTTTTGAATTTTTCCGGAACAATGCCCTCGATGCCAGAAATTTCTTCAATCCAGCAGTCAGTTCGACGGGCGCGCCGCTTGCTCAAGCGCCTTTCCAGCGCAACGAATTCGGAGCTGACTTCGGTGGCCCGATCGTGAAGAACAAAGTATTTTTCTTCCTGGCTTACGAGGGTTTGCGCCAGCACCAGCAACTGACCGTCTCGACCACCGTGCCGAGCGCGAATCAGATCGCCACGGTTACTTCTCCCGCAGTGCTGAACCTTATTAAGAAGCTGATTCCAGCTGCTAACCTGGTGGGTACTGGCACTACCGGGGACCCGGCGACATTTACCGGCTTCACCGGCTCGGCGCTTGCCAATGTGGCTCTGAATCAGGGCTCAGCCGACCTCGATGTCGAAATTACGGCCAAGGACCGAATCCACGGCTACTACGTGGTTCAGAAGGACTTGCGCCAGGAGCCAACGGCCGGAGGCGCGGTGGCTGCAAATCTTCCCGGGTTTGGCGACACGCGCGATGGTTTTCGCCAACTGATGACCATCAGCGAAGATCATACCTTCGGGCCGACGCTCACCAACACAGTGCGGTTGGGCTTCAACCGAATCCACCTAATCTTCACGCCCAATGCTTCGCTGGACCCCGCGGCTTTCGGCATTACCGAACCGGCTGGAGTACTTGCCGGTTCCGGGCTGCCTTTCTTCAACATTTCCGGCAACGCAGCATTTGGTGGGCCGACTGCCGAGCCGCAAGGGCGCGGCGATACCACTGTGGTACTGAACGATGGGCTCAGTTGGCTAAAGGGCGGCCACACGTTCGCCTTCGGTGGAGAGATCCGGCGGGCTTACAGCAACAACCTCGCCGAAAACATCGGCAGCTTCACCTTCAACACCATGGCGAACTTTCTGAACGATCAGGCTTCGGCGTTTACCACGCAGGTTGGCAACGGGAACGATCGCGTACTGCAGCCTTCGTATGCGATTTACGCGCAAGACAGTTACAAATGGAAGCCCAACTTCACGTTCAACATTGGGCTTCGCTACGAGTGGAACTCGTCGCCTTCGGAGGCCATGAATCGCTTTACGAACTTCGACAGCACCACGGGCACGCTGGTTTCGGCGAATCAGCCCTATCACACCAACAACATGAACTTTGAACCTCGCGTCGGCTTCGCGTGGGATCCGTTCAAGAACGGCAAGACTTCCGTGCGCGCCGCTTACGCGATCCTGACGCAAGATCCTACCATCAACATTATTACCGGTTTGAGCGGAAACCCGCCCTTTGCCGTGCCGATTTCCGTTAGCTCCGCTACCAGTGCGATTACGCTCGAGAATCCATCGGCAGCCATCACCGGGGTGAGCCTCGGCCCTGCGTCCATCAACCCCAACTTCGACAACATGTACGCGCAGGATTGGAACCTCAGCATCGAGCGGCAACTGTCGTCTACCACGCTGCTGAGCGTTGCTTACGTGGGGACGAAGGGCACGCACCTGCAGCTCACGCAAAACGTCAACCAGCCGCTGGTGACCGGCGATGTCTACGGCTCCACGCGGCCGTTCCCGATCTTGCCGGCCAGCAGCCCGATCCTTCCCGTACAGTGCACTGCGCCCAATCCGGCATGCCCTCTCGGCACCATCAACCAGATCAACAGCGGCGGCAACTCCAACTACAATGCGCTGTGGGCTACGGTCAATAAGACGCTATCGAAAGGCTTCCAGATTCTGGGTTCGTATACGTTCTCGAAGTCGCTCGACTACAATTCACTGTCGACCGGCGAAACCTATATACTGCAGAACTCTTACAATCCGCGTGGCGATTACGGGCCATCGGAGTTCGATGTTCGGCACCGCTTCGTGCTGAGCGGGTTCTACAGTTTGCCGTTCAACCGCAATCGATTGGTTGGTGGTTGGCAGTTGGGTGTGATTACCCAGGCGCAGAGCGGTAATCCTCTAAATCCCACCCTGACAATCGGTCCCGGCCCGGGCGTTTCACTCACCGTTCGTCCGGATCTGACGGGTCCCGTCGGAACGACCGGCAATCCAGCGGAATGGTTCACCACCACGAGCGTTTTCGTTTCGCCCTGCTCGGCCGTGGTGCCGCCGACAAAATTGCCGACCTGCCATCCCGGCGATCTGGGCCGCGACGCGCTCACCGGGCCGGGTTTTGTTAACACCGATTTCTCCGTGACCAAGAACACCAAAATCACCGAGCGGTTTAACTTGCAGTTCCGCGCCGAACTGTTCGATCTGTTCAATCATCCGAACTTTGGCAACCCGGTGCTGACCACCACTTCAGCGGCTTTCGGCCAAATCCAGAGCACGCGCTTCCCGACCGGGGACTTCGGTTCTTCGCGTCAGGTGCAGTTTGCGCTCAAGTTGCAGTTCTAACCAGGGTTATCGCATGCGAGATCGGGGGAGTCAGTCGTACTCAGCCAGCTCCCCGGGTTTTTTTGTATTGAGTGATGCCAGTGACCGGTGGCTATTTCCCGGCTGAGGCTCGGCGGGTTATGTTCCCCACGTCGCGGATTATCGGACCACTGGTCAAGCTGGCGCGTGACGGGTACAGGGGCTGCGGCGATTTTGTGGCTGTTGATCTTGCCGACGCCGAGCAAGTTGCGGTTCGTGGAGGAGATAAACACTCCGTCCGCGGAGTATAGATCCTCGGGCCGCAGCGCTTGCTGCACTACCGAAATGCCCATCTCCGGCTCGATTTCAAACAGCATGCCGCGTGTGACGCCTTCCACACATCAGGAATTCAGCGGCGGCTTGTATCGTGCCCAATACGGCAGACTCTGCCCTGCCTGGAGCTCAGGTATTTGCTGAGGTTTTCCTTTTCCTGAAAAAGACCTGCTCCATGTACCTGCCCAGAGGCCTTACAAGGGCGTTGACGATGACCACAAACAACATGTATTGAATTGCGCTGTAGAAATCCACCAGTCCTGACTTACCTTATGAATGTTTCGAATGCACGTAATCGTTTCTTTGCGGCGTAACTTTACGGTTCCTTTATCGCTGACCCACAGATTCTTTATGCCCTCCCTGCTAGGTTCGAAACACCGAGTGTGAACTCCAAAGGCAATCGAGAGATTCGCTCTTCGGAGCATCGTCCCGGCGGAGGTCAGCGCAGTGACCAAAGCAATCGTCAATCCAATGATCGGGCATTCAGGCATCGCGCATTCGGTCATCGCGTTGGTAATGATCGTTCTATGGCTTGCAGGGAACAGTGTGTCCGTCAGCGCGCAGTCTACCTTCGGTAGCCTCGTCGGCGTGGTTCAGGACAAGACACAGGCGGTTGTGCCAGGCGCAAAAGTTACGATACGTCGTTTGGAGGACAACAGCAGTCGTTCTACCACTTCCGACCAGAACGGATCATTCGAGTTCCTGAACCTGAAGCCGGGGACCTACGCCCTTTCCGCTCAAGCCGATGGTTTCGCCGAATTCCAAGTTCCATCCGCAGAGCTGACTTCGAGGCAGACGCTAAGGATTGATATCACGCTCGGGATTAAGAGCCAATCTCAGAGCGTGGAGGTCGCTGATACTGTTGCCGTGATTAACACAGAGAACGCGGTGATCAGTGACTCCAAGGACAACCAGCAGATCACTCAACTTCCTCTTAACAATCGCGCCACCACGACAAGTCCGCTGGCGGCGCTGTCACTTTCGCCAAACGTGCAACAGGACAGTTCCGGAAACATCGCGCTAGATGGCGCGAGTTCGGCGATGGTGAACTTTTCTGTCGACGGCATTTCCACCGCTAACGTGAGACAGAACGGTGCATTACAAGATGCCTACCCGTCGCAAGAAGGAATCTCCGGCGTGAGAGTAACGTCGTTTAACAACAGCGCAGAGTTTTCGCAGGTCGGCGATGTTACTTTCACTACCAAGAGCGGCACCAGTCAATATCACGGCAGCCTGTTTGAGTATTTGCAAAACGACGCGCTCGATGCCGACCCCTACGGTTTCAATGGCAAGTCGCCAAAGCACTTCAATACCTTTGGAGGATCACTCGGCGGTCCGCTGAGCATTCCTCATCTTTACAACGGAAAGGACAAAACATTCTTCTTTTTCGACTACGAGGGAAATCGCCGCTCCACCGCTGTCGCCCAGCAGTTCCTCGTTCCTACGCAGGCGGAGCGAAACGGTGACTTAACTGCGCTCGGTGGCCCCGTGATTTCGCCAGCCAACATCAATCCAACCGCCACCGCGCTATTAGGCTACTACCCACTGCCGAATATCGCCGGCCAGTCGAACTTCAATTACGAGAATTTCCAATCTACCCCTGCGCGCACTGACGGAGCCGACCTCCGCATCGACCACACCATCAATTCGAAGCAATCGGTTTACGCGCGCTTCAGCCGCAAGAACATGACGGAAGACTACGCCAACCCGCTGTTACCGAATGACTCCGATAGCGTGCA
>DATNKA010000029.1:0-12554 GCA_035603655.1 Candidatus Acidiferrales bacterium
TATTTCACCGCGACATCGGTAACCTCGATGTCCGGATACTGATGGTTCCACTGCGCAGAAATACCCTCAAAGGTCAGTCGAAACGTTTGGTTTTGACCGGGGGCGAGGGGTAAAACTCTGAAGTCCACGGCTTCGGGATAAGGTCCGGTGGCTTTCAACACCTGTAGCGGAATTTCTTCCCGCTGTGCGGTTTGTCCCATGTCGTCTTTGAAATTCACTTCGACAATCACGTGAGTAACCGTCTTGTTGCCAGTGTTGGTGATGGTTCCGTCAACGTAGCTGACAGTCGCTCCTACAAAATTCTCCGCCGCACTCATTTTGAAGTCGGAGAGTTTAAGGCTCGCGGCGTAAGGCGGCGGACCGGATGCACCCTTGGGTTTGCCCCGTAGAAGAAACGAGGCAACCAGAGCGATGACGATAACAACCGCCACAGCGATTGCGATCGTTCGTCGGCTGGAATCAGGCTCTTCTGCGGTTGGAGCTGGCTGGATCAATCCGCCCATGCAAATCGATTGTACTCTGGACGTTAATTGCTGGTCTTGAAGAACGCTGCCAAGAACAAAATGCCGAATAACAAGTCGACGCCGCCGAGGGCCAGATCCTGCGGGTGTAGTCGATTCTGGAGATAGAGCACCAGAAGAGTAGCTCCATAGCCAAACTTCTCGAGCACGGAAGGAATCATCATCGGGCGCAGGCGCACTGGATCTCTGCCGATCACGAAAAATGCAATCTGGAAAGCTAATCCCACGCTGATGAAGCCGTAGTAAAACGCGGGATGCGTGATCGGTGGCGGATCCTTTTGTCCGATCAGATCGAACATGAAGTATAGCGGTGTAAGCACCAAGACGCCCCAGACGGCGGCGACCAGGAATACGACCTTGGCGAATTTCATGGAACGATTATTCGCCGCCGACGATCAGCCCGTCAATGCGCAGCGTCGGCGATGCCACCGAGCCGCGAAATTCAAGATCGTTCGCAATTTCGGAGATGTTGAAGAAGATTTCCTTCAGGTTCCCAGCTACAGTGATTTCTTCGACCGGGTAAGCAAACTCTCCACCTGAGATCCACAAGCCGGAAGCACCGCGCGAATAATCGCCAGTCACCAGGTTGGCGCCATGGCCGAGAAACTCGGTTACATAGAGGCCTTCCTTGATTTCAGAGATTAATTCTTTTGGCGTTCGGGTCCCGGGCTGCAGGAAGTAATTGCCCGGGCCTATGCCGGGGGTGCCGGCGAGGCCGCGCGACGCGTTGCCGGTTGTCGTGAGACCCAACTTTTTCGCCGTGTAGGTATTGAGAAGATAGGAGCTCAACACGCCCTTCTCAATAACCATCGTTCGGCGCGTGGGCACGCCTTCTCCATCGAATGGGCTGGTGCCGAATCCGCCGGGGATGGTGCCATCGTCGATGATGGTCACGTTGTCGCCGGCAATTTTCTGTCCCAGCTTGCCGGCGAGAAACGAGGCGCCGCGGTAGACCGAGTCGCCGTTGATCCCTTCAAAAATATGTTCGAGGATAGACGTGGCAACCATGGGATCAAAGATGATCGGAACACGCGCGGTCTTCGCCTTGCGCGCGCCCAAGCGACGCAAGGTGCGCTGAGCCGCAACCTTGCCGACCTGCTCGGGCGCCTCGAGTTTGGCCAGCGTGCGCGCCACTGAGTACCAATAGTCACGCTGCATCGCGCCGTCATCGCTTTGCGCGATTGGAACAGCGGAGACGGAACAATAGGACCGGCGATATTCGCCGACGAAACCATGCGAGTTAGCCAGAACTTTGTGGCCGGTGGCGGCGTCAAACGATCCGCCTTCAGAATTCTTGATGCGCGGGTCGAAATCAAGCGCCGCTTTTTCGGCGCGGCGGGCGTAGTCGATGCGATCGGGCCCGGGCAGTGAATAAACATCCTCGTGATAAAGGTCGAGGTCACCGGTGAGCGAGCCCAGTTGCGAGGCTTCAGGAATCCCGCCAAATGGATCTTCCGATGTGATCTTCGAAAGCTCCAGCGCGGACTTCACCATCCGGTCGAGGCTGGCGCGGGAGAAATCACTGGAGTAGGTGCTGGCAGCACGCTGGCCATTAAACACGCGCACGCCAATGGATCGCGATCCTGATTCTTTCAGCGTTTCGACCTGGCCGAGGCGGACCAGCGTGGAGAATTCATCGCCTTCCCGCACTACGCACTCGGCAACCGTGGCGCCACCGTTCATCGCCCGGCGGACGATGTCCTGCGCAATCTCGCGAAGATCAGTTTCCAGTTTCGGGTTTCCGGTTTCGAGTTGAGTGGAAGGCATAAGAAATTCTCTACCCCAGAGTCCCAGCAAGAACAAAAAAAACCAAGCTTTAGAATTTCTCTGTGGCTCTGTGGCTCTGTGGCTCTGCAGCTCTGTGACTCTGCGGCTCTGTGACTCTGGGGTGAAAGCGCAGTTTACTGCATGAATCCGCCGGGATCTTTCTTCGCCGTCCCCCCGACGGTTAGGCGATCGATCTTGATGGTCGGAATACCGACGCCTACCGGCACGGCTTGTCCATCCTTGCCGCAGGTGCCGACGCCTTCGTCGAGTTTCAGATCGTTGCCCACCATCGAGACCCGGGTCAGGACGTCGGGGCCGTTGCCGATCAATGTTGCGCCTTTTATGGGCGCGGTAATGTGGCCGTCTTCGATCATGTAGGCTTCGGAAGCTCCGAACACGAACTTGCCGTTGGTGATATCTACCTGGCCTCCGCCGAAGTTCACTGCGTAGATGCCGCGTTTCACCGAGCGAATGATGTCTTCGGGATTATCCTGGCCCGCGAGCATGTAGGTGTTGGTCATGCGCGGCATGGGAATGTGTTCGTAACTTTCGCGCCGTCCGTTGCCGGTGTCGGCGATGCCCATCAGGCGCGCCGAAAGCTTGTCACTCAGGTAGCCCTTGAGAATTCCTTTTTCAATCAGCACGGTTTCCTGTGTGGGTTCGCCCTCGTCGTCCACGTTCAGCGAACCCCGGCGCCACGGCATAGTGCCATTGTCGATGACGGTGCAGCCTTCGCTGGCTACGCGCTTGCCGATCAGACCTGCAAAGGCCGAAGTCTTCTTACGATTGAAATCCGCTTCGAGACCGTGGCCCACAGCCTCGTGCAGCAGGACGCCGGGCCAACCGGGGCCGAGCACGACTGCCATCTCTCCCGCGGGAGCTTCACGCGCGTCGAGTTGCAGGATCGCTTGTCGCGCCGCTTCCTTGGCAAAGAACTCAGGATTCTTGTCGCCGAAGAAGAAGTCGAGCGCTACGCGTCCGCCGCCGCCAGAACCACCGCGAGCGGAATTACCCTCTGTCTTAGCGATGCACGAAACATTCATCCGGGCTAGCGGCTGGGAATCTTCTGCGAAGGTTCCGTCGGAAGCCACGACAAGAATATTCCGCAGTTCGTCGGAATAGCTGGCGCGGACTTCCTGAATGCGGGGATCGTAAGCCCGCGCCGCCTTGTCGGCCCGCATCACTAACTCAACTTTGGAAGTTATCTCGGCATCGACCGAGGGCAGAGTCACGGGGTACAGACTCCGCGCCGCGGTCTGTTGGAAGCCAGCCACAGAGGTTTTTGCCGGAGCGCTGGCAATCAGCGCTGCTGTGCGCGCGGCGTGCAATATGCGGCTGGCAGACAGATCATCGGTGTAGGCATACCCGGTACGCTCGCCGGAAACTACGCGCACTCCGCAGCCCGCCGAAATACCCTGTGAAGCCGACTTCACCATCGACTCATCCACCATCAACGAGGTCGAGGAAAGATATTCAAAATAGAGGTCGGCATAATCGCCGCCGGCGGAAAGCGCGGCTGCCAGATAATGTTCGAGGTCGTTTTCCGTGACGCCGTAATGATCGAAGAAGAAACGCTGTTTATCCAGAAATTGTTTGTCCAAGCTTTTACCCACAGGATATAGATGCCGCCGTGCTGGACCCGGACTCAGTTGAGCGGATACCCTCATTATCCCACATGCGGCTCAGAAGGGGAGCCGGAACATCGACCGCCGCAGCGTGACAATGGTCACATGACGCAGACGCCGGGCGCGCTGCTTTTTCTCGTGGCCCCGGCATTGCACGTGCATCCGGTCAGCGCTATCTTGTTGCGTTACTTCGCGCCCGCGATCGAATGGGAATTCGTAGGCATCGACGAACGCTGGCGCGCAGGGAGTAAAAGCCGGGTTCGGCAAGCGGCCTGACCGGAATAAGAGACGTGGACCCGAGCTACTCGACGGCAAGCCAGCTGATTTTTCCCTTGCTCCCCCAAAAACCTCCTCACGATTCCTTCCAGGCTCCCAGGAGGCGGCGCACATCGACTAATTGTGCGAGGTGGTACGCGTTATGGTCGGCGACGAGCATAGCCTCACGCAGAATAGTCTGGCCGTCGCCCCAGGGGATGCGAGCGTACAGATCGGTCTTAGGATTTGCGACCAGCTGCTGCATGACCTTTAGATCTTTGCGGAACTGTTGAATGCTCTCATCCCATGCCGCTTTACTCGGCGGAGCTGCCGTTTCAGGCCAGTAGCCCTCAGGCCATTTAGGGGACTTGTATTTGCGATTGCGGCTGAACTCGAGAATGTCCCACTGTGCCCGGCGAAGGTGTTCGAGCAGCATCCAGGCGGAGTGGGGAAGGCCGTCAGGCTTAACACCGCGAAGTTTCTCAGGCATGTTTTTTACGACGTCATCGAAGCCGCTATGGGCTCCCCGGCCGTTGAGTAGTTCGATTACATGCTCCCGAAGAACCTTGTCGGATGTCTTCCTGATTGCCATTTCGTCCTTTCTTTCTTCTTTGCTTCTTTAAGTTAGGAGTTCGGTTATCCCCGTCGGAAGCTGCGCGGAACGATCTTCTTCCGGTCCTTCACCTCGGAGCACGCGGCCCACGCCGCGTACGATGCGGCGAGTAGGAAAGACGCCTTTACCATCTGCAAAAAAAATTTCACCGACGCGGCGGCTGCGATAGTACCAACGCTTGAGCAGGGCAAGATGCTCCATGGTTTCAAGCGCCGATGGCGCCTTTGCCCGCTGGAATGCATCGAGAATCCTTTGCACGCGCGATTCCATGGATTGCGATTTGGCGTGCTCCGTGGTTTGGATGCAGAATGTCGATGGTCCAAAGATCGTCCCGCGGTCAACCCGGAAAAAGTTGACTGAGTCCGCAAGATGACAGGGCTGGATGATCAGCGCGGAAAAGTGATCGAGGCGGCGAACGATCTCCGGGAGCTGGCTCATGGTCGGTTTCAGTTTTTCCAAGCGGACGTGAATGGCGGCCGCCTCTTCAAAAGCCAGATTCGCCGATGCCGCGGCCCGCTGGGTTGAAAATTCACGCGCCAGAGATTCTCCTCCGGAATCGAAGTAGGCCTGCACCCGGTTTACTTCGGCGGAATATTCCTGCTCGCTGCACCCCTTGAAACATGGCGCCAGACACATCTTCATTTCGGAATAGATGCAGCCGGGAAACGCGGGGTCGGGATGAAGATCATCGACACAGCGCCGCATCTTGAAGAAGTCAAGCGAATCATTCATAAACTTCTCGGCGGCCACGCGGGAGAGAAAGGGGCCGTAATAGACGTTGCGGCGGTCGAGGCGTCCTAAGCGCGTGGTAATGGAGGCACGCGGAAACTGATTTTCAAGATGCAGCTTCACCAGCGGAGCAAAGCGAAAACGCAGGCGGTTGGAATAGGTCTTGGGAAAAGTGGACCTGAGGACTTGGTAAAGAACAAGGCTCGATTCAAAGTCGGAATCCGTCGGCGCGTACTCGATCCGGCGCACCAGATCACGCAAGTTGAGCTTCCTGGTGCGTTCCTCAACGCGGCCGAGCAAGCGTTGCAGTCGGCGACGGAGATTCGCCGTCTTGCTGACGTAAGGTTCTGCGTCTACCTCTTTGCCCCGAAGCAGGAACACAGCCGGTGCAGCCGGGATGGCGGAAAAAATCTCCGCGTCACGTTCCTGCGCGAATTCCAGCCGTTCAGTTAGCACGAGTTCACTCTAGTGTGCCAGCGGTTGGGGATCACACCGGGCCGACCACCCACGATTCCCGCGAATTTGCGCCCATGGGGGAACAAATGGCGGGCCAGCTGCAAGGGCGTCCAAGCGGCATGTTAAGCGAAGCCCGCATCCCTCGCTTTGTGGCGGAAGTCTGCTCCCTTCATCGTAACCATGCGGCACATCTCGTGCAGCCGCGAGCGCATGCGCTCCCCGATCCGGTCTCCCAGAGTGTCCTCACGGTTTGAGCGCTTCGCTCCATCCAGTGCCTCAGCCTTCGCGCTCGGGCCGTCGGAGAAGTTCGTGGTAACGATGGTTGTAAGCTTGTTGTTGTAGCGCGTGTTGAGAATCAGTCCCACTGTGTCCCAAACCCATCCGGTGGGCAAAACGGCGCCCAGTTCGTCCAGCAGCAGAACCTCAGTCTCAAAAACCGGCCTCAGCACATCGAGCTCAGTCGTCTGGACAGAGTCGTTATACGAGTTCTGGATCTCTTTCAGCAATTCGCGGTAATCGTAGAAGAGGCAGCCGACGCCCTTGCTGAGTATCAATTCCTTAATGATTCCGACCGCCAGGTGCGTTTTACCCACGCCAATTGTCCCGATGATAAGGAGGCCGGCCTGGTCGATTGGGTATTCTTCCACAAACTTGCAGGCCGTCATCCGGGCCGAAACCAAAGAGCTGTCCAGCCCTTCAGGCTCGAATGTGGCCAGTTCGCAATGTTCGTAGCGTCTAGGTATGCGGGCGGCGGCCAGCAAGGACTGGTTCCGGGCTCGCAAGTGGCAATCGCAGCGCGTCACTCGCCGGTCATTTGGGGCCGTGGGCTTGGCGGCAATCACCTTCCAACCCGTACCTTCGCAGAGCGGGCAAACTTCTATTGGGGCCTGTGTCTTGGTGAGCATCTTGTGTTCTTCAACGCTTCCCTGAATTGTACCTCCTGACTTTGCATCCCTACGCCAGCCGGGTCTGGCGAGCCCCAACCGTCTCATGCCCGAACTCCGCTCCCTTAGCCCGGAAGCGGGATCGGGGGGTGCGAAACGGGCTTCGGGCGCGGATTTTCACAGTTGACATTCTCCGTGGAGAGAGGAAAATACGTTCCGTCAGGTTTCCCAACTCCGACACAAGCAGTTGTCCTCCCGGTATTGTGCCGAGTATGAACGAGACCTGCGAGGAGAAACTATGAACAAGGCCGATCTGGTTGACAAGATCGCTGGCGCTTGCGAGATCAGCAAGGCACAGGCTGCAACGGCGATTGACACTACCGTGAGCAGCATTACAGGTGCACTACGTAAAGGGGATCGAGTGGCTTTGATAGGTTTCGGCACTTTCTCGATATCACAGAGAAAGGCGCGGAACGGGCGCAATCCGCAAACGGGCGCCACCATCAAGATCGCTGCCCGCAAGGTCGCGAAATTTTCCCCTGGGGCCGAACTGAAGAAAGCCGTCAATAAAAAGTAAGCCGAGAAATTCGTAATCAGGAAAACGGCAGGGGGTCGGCCCTGCCGTTTTTTTCGTTCCGGTAGGAATACCAGCCGACTTATCAACGATGAAAAATCCAACCAGGACTTGGGGCCTCACCGGAAATGCGGACATTGCGCCTTCGGCCGCGGCTACAATGGCTGCAGCATGATTGCCCATCTACGCGGAACATTGCTGACCAAGCATCCCAATCAAGTTGTGGTGGAGACGGCCGGCGTCGGCTATGAAGTAAACATCAGCGTGCCTACTTTCTCCGAGTTGCCTGCCAATGGATCGGAAGTGGCGCTGCACGTCCACACTCACGTCCGGGAAGATTTGATTGCGCTATACGGGTTTCTTCGCTCCGCCGAGAAGCATTTATTCGAGAAGCTGATCACGGTGAGCGGCATTGGACCGAAGCTCGCCATCACCATCCTGAGCGGGATGGCGGCGGATGAAATGGCAGCAGCGATCCGTGGCAATGACGTGGCGCGCCTGATCAGGATCCCAGGCATCGGCAAGAAAACGGCCGAGCGCATGGTGCTGGAATTGCGCGACAAGCTACCGGAGACGGCAGGAACATCAACTCTTTCCGTTCCAGCGCTGAATCCGGTGGAAGAGGATGTAATGTCTGCCCTGGTGAACCTGGGCTATCAACGCGCCGCCGCCGAGAAGGCGCTGGCCAGCGTAATGAAAAATGTCAGGACTGGATCTTTCGATGCAATGTTCCGCGACGCCCTTGCCTCGCTCTCGAAGTAAGTGATGAAATAGAGAGATTGCTCTCCAGTCGGGGACGATCCCATGAGGACAACGCCAATTTGACGTCGCTTATTCTACATATCCTACTGGGTGTGGCTGTAATCGGTACTCTGTCTTCGGCTGTGTTTCTTGGCCTCACGGTTATCGGAGTCACTCGATTTCATGCGGACGCACGCCAGCAACTGATGTCTATTCCTGATGAGGCGCATCTCCCTGCAGTCTCCGTGCTCAAGCCGGTGCATGGTTTGGAAGCGCGGTTGGAGGAGAACCTCGAAAGTTTTTTCAGGCAGGACTATCCCGATTACGAAATCCTGTTCGCCGCCGACGAAGCGGACGATCCTGCCCTCGAAGTGGTTCGCGAAGTTTGCGCTCGCTATCCGCACATCCGAACCCGCGTTCTGGTCACCGGCACACCCTGGCCCAACCCCGTGGTCTATGGGTTTCATTGCATGGCCGAGGTGGCGGCGTACGAAATTCTGGTCACGGCAGACAGTGACGTTGAAGTCGGTCCGCGTTATTTACGAGAGATCGTGCCGCCCTTGCTTGATCCCCAGGTAGGCATGGTGACGTGCGTGTATCGCGGCAAAAATGCGGCAGGATTTTTCTCCGGCCTCACCGCCATCGGAATGTCGGTGGAGATGACGGCCGGGGTGCTGGTGGCGAATCTGCTCGAAGGCATGAAGTTCGGCCTGGGGCCGACGATCGTGGTACGCAAGGATTCGCTCGCCAGCATTGGCGGTTACACCGCGCTGAAGGATTACATTGCTTACGACTTTGCCATCGGCAACCTCATCGCCGAGGGGGGCTATCGCGTCGTGCTCTCGGCTCACATTATCGATCATGTGGTGAATCAGAAGTCGTTGGGCCGCATGTGGCAGAACCAGCTGCGCTGGGCTCAAACCACGCGCTACTCACGTCCTAAGGGACATTTCGGGAGCGGTTTAATCTTCGCGATGCCTTACGGACTGCTGGGATTTCTGGCGGCCGGCGGGTTGGGACACTGGCGAATTGGAGCGCTATTTCTCGGCGTGGCCGTGCTGAATCGAATGGCTGAAGCATGGCTTGTGGGATGGACCGTGGTTCGAGACCCGGAAATACGGCGTGCGCCCTGGCTGTATCCGCTGCGCGACTTGCTCGGTTTTGCGGTATGGTTCGCGAGTTACTTGAATCTGCGCTACGTTTGGCGCGACAGCCGCTTTGAACTGAAGGGAACGCGGATCGCGCTGCGGCAGACATCTTCGGATAGTCGCTAGCCTTTCTTCCGATAGCCTTGCCGGTAGTCATCTATCAATCTCCAGAGGAGGTCCCATTGCGCGTTTTGCTGACGGGTGCGGCGGGGTTTATCGGTAGCAACATGACTGACCGGCTTCTGTCCGACGGGCACAGTGTGGTTGGGTTCGACAATTTTTCGACGGGACAGCGGGGGTTTCTGGAACGGGCGATGAGCCATCCTCAATTCACGCTGCATGAGGCCGACTTGCTCGACCGGGACAGTTTGGCGCGAGCGATGAAGGGTGTGGAACTGGTGGTCCACTTTGCGGCGAACGCCGACGTTCGCTTCGGCACGGAACATCCGCGGAAGGATCTGGATCAGAATACGATCGCAACCTCGAATGTTCTGGAGGCCATGCGCGAACAAGGTTGCAAGCGGATCGTGTTTTCATCGACTGGATCGGTGTACGGAGAGCCCGAGATTTTTCCGACGCCCGAAAGCTGTCCGTTTCCGGTTCAGACTTCGCTGTACGGCGCCTCCAAACTAGCGGCGGAAGGCCTGATTCAAGCCTACTGCGAAGGCTTCGGAATGCAGAGCTACATTTTCAGGTTCGTATCGATCCTGGGAGAACGTTACACGCACGGCCACGTGTTCGACTTTTACCAGCAACTCGCCGAGCATCCTGAACATCTCCACATTCTCGGCGATGGCCATCAGAAAAAATCCTATTTGTATGTGCAGGACTGCATCGACGCTATTTTCATCGCTCTCGATCGCGTGGGCGGCAAGGTGAACACCTTCAATCTGGGGACTGACGAATACTGCGAGGTCAACGATTCAATCGGCTGGATTTGCCAGCACCTTGGCTTGCGCCCGCGGCTGAGTTATTCGGGCGGCGAACGGGGCTGGATCGGGGACAGTCCGTTTATTTTGCTCGACTGTTCGAGGATTCGCGCCTTGGGTTGGCGGCCGCGCTTGAGCATTCAGCAAGCGGTTTTGGCCACCATCAAGTTCGTGAGCAGGGACGCTGCCGCGGTAAAGGCACTGCGTTAGATACGCTATACTTACCCGGCCTCTGGGGAAGAATCTGGTTTGATCATTACTCGAAGTCCGTTGCGAATTTCACTGGGAGGAGGCGGGACCGACCTTCCCTCATACTATCGAAAGCACGGCGGTTTCGTGATCTCCGCCGCCATCAATCGTTATGTGTATATCACCATCAACGAGGCCTTTCGTCCGCGGATTATTTTGAAGTACTCCAAGCTGGAAGATGTGGAACGGTGGGAGGAGATTCAGCATCCGATCATCCGGGAGGCGCTTCGGCTGACGGGAATTATGGGGCCGTATCTTGAAATCGTCAGCTTGTCGGATATTCCCGCCGGTACGGGGCTCGGGTCCTCGGGAAGTTTTACGACAGCTTTGCTGCGGGCGCTGCATACCATGAAACGGAATTTTGTGCCTCCTCAAGAACTGGCCGAACAGGCCTGTCACATCGAGATCGATTTGCTGAAAGAGCCTGTGGGCAAGCAGGATCAGTACATCGCCGCATTGGGGGGCATTACCAGTTTCGAATTTTTACCGGACGATCAAGTAATTGCGGAACCGTTGAAAATTGCCTCGGAAACTTTGGCGAATCTCGAAGACAGCCTGCTGCTGTTCTTCACGGGAGCGTCGCGCTCAGCGGCAGAAGTTTTGCGCGATCAGGACACCCGAACGCGCGACAACTCCAGGGAGATGCTGGACAATCTGCATTTTACCAAGCAACTTGGCCACCAGAGCCGTGACGCGCTGCTGGCCGGCGATCTGCGCAAGTTTGCCGATCTGATGCACGTTCATTGGGAACACAAGAAGAAACGCTCTCCCGGGATGAGCAGCAGTTTCATCGACGAAATGTATGAACGTGCGCGCTCCCACGGAGCGCTCGGGGGAAAACTGATTGGCGCAGGCGGCGGCGGATTTCTGCTGCTCTACACCGAGGATAAAACGCGTCTTCGTTCTGCCATGCGAGGCGCCGGCCTGCGCGAAGTTCGGCTGCAATTCGACTTTAGCGGGACTTCCGTCCTGGCGCATTCCTAGAGACACATGCTGCCTGTGGCCATACTTGCCGGCGGTTTGGCAACGCGTCTGGGATCGCTGACGGAAAAAATCCCGAAGTCGTTGATCCCGATCGATGGCGAACCCTTTGTGGCGCACCAGTTGCGGCTGCTCGAAAGAAACGGCATCCGGCGTGTCATACTGTGCGTCGGCCATCTGGGCGAGCAGATCGAGCGAACCGTCGGAGATGGCGGCGCGTTCGGAGTGGAGGTCACGTACTCCTACGACGGCGCCATGCTGCTGGGGACGGCTGGAGCTATCAGGACCGCACTTCCTAATCTGGACGAGAGTTTTTTTGTGATGTATGGCGATTCCTATCTGGCCTGCGACTATGCGGTTGTTGAACGGGAATTTTTTCGGTCGAGCAAGCTGGGACTGATGACCGTATTCCATAACAACGGACAATGGGACGCCAGTAACGTGGAGTTTGAAGAAGGCCGCATTCTCGCCTACAGCAAGAAGAACCGTAGTGCGCGCATGCGCTATATCGATTACGGGCTCGGCGTTTTCCATGCGCAAGCCTTTGCCAGAACCCACGCCCGCGACCTGGCGGAGGTTTACGCGGAACTTCTCGAGGCCGGCGAATTGGCCGCGGTGGAGGTGCACGAGCGCTTTTACGAAATCGGCTCCCCCACAGGATTGAATGAGATGACGAATT
This sequence comes from Candidatus Acidiferrales bacterium, assembly GCA_035603655.1. Taxonomy (GTDB): domain Bacteria; phylum Acidobacteriota; class Terriglobia; order Terriglobales; family Acidobacteriaceae; genus Sulfotelmatobacter. The sequence continues at coordinate 12,152 of DATNKA010000029.1, forward strand.
TCTTAAGCCGACGACGAGATGCGCGGCCATGAGCAGCCGCACTTTTGCCCAGGAGTTTCTCGCCGAGGCAGCCCAGATCATCGCCAACCTGGATGTGGCGAGCATCGAAAAAGCCGCGGCCCTTCTCGCCGGCGCTCGGGCCGCAGGTGGACGCCTCTTTGTTCTCGGCGTGGGCGGAAGTGCGGCCAATGCTTCGCATGCAGTCAATGACTTCCGCAAGATTGCAGGCATCGAGGCGTATGCGCCCACCGACAATGTATCCGAACTAACGGCCCGTGCCAATGATGAAGGCTGGAGTTCGATCTTCGATAGCTGGTTGCGAATCAGCCGGCTGCGGTCCGAGGATTTGCTGCTGATCCTGTCGGTGGGGGGCGGAGATGTGGCGCAGAATGTAAGTCCGAAT
>DATNKA010000030.1:0-7075 GCA_035603655.1 Candidatus Acidiferrales bacterium
CAGCGTGAACTTTCCCCACTTCTGCATCGCGTCTTGCACCGTGCTGATAGCCTGGCGATCTTCGGGGAAGAGATTGATATTGAACTGATCGCCGTCATAGCTGGTGACATAAACATACCGGGCATTGACCAGAGTGCCGGGAAACGGCGGAACCGCTTGCGAGGCCGTCTTCGCCGGCTTAGGCGCCGCCCAAGCGGCACTCGCCACCAACAAAACCGCAACTGAGAGTACGCCAGAAAAATGAATGCTGTTCTTCATAGATGACCGGCTCCCCATGCTTTCAATTAGTTAGATGGTGCTGAGCGATCACGAGATGCACGGCTGCCCGTCGCGATTCCGCCTAAATAATTGAATCTACTGTAACTGCAGCAACTTGGCGATAAAGAGCACCAGAGGTCAGGGACGGCCGGGTGAAGAGAAGTCAATCTCCGAATCTCTCCGCCGCACGGGCTTTCGCCTTCGCAGCCTCTTCTTCCCGATTCTTCGGGGGCGCGGTGGTTTCGAGCGAATGCAAAAGGCGAGCAGAGATCGCGGCTATTTCATCGATCGCCGCCAGGAACGAAGCTTCGTTGGCCTTTGACGGTTTGTTAAAGCCGGTAATTTTTCTGACGAACTGCAGCGACGCCGCCCGGATCTCTTCGGCATTGACCGGCGGATCGAAATTGAAAAGGGTCTTAATGTTTCTGCACATTTCCGCATCACCTCCGACGGGCAGATGTGCCCAGAGGTTTAACGTATTTAGTGTGACACAAGTCCACAGGTGTTTGCTCAGGGCCGGGGTTCGGGCACAGACTGATTCTGGCGGGCCTGATCCACAACGCCGCGAATCGCTTCGACGACGGCGTCAGGGCGGTCGAGCTGAATATAGTGCGAACTGTTTTTCACGATCGTCCGCCTGCCCCGGGAGGAGAGGTGAGTCAATTCCTCCTGCATTTGTTCAAAAGCGTCGTTGAAGGGCTTAACCAGATCAGCCGGGATGTCGGGCGCCGGCGCGCTGGTATCGTGTGACAAAACGGCGAGAGGCAGGTCGCCTAAGGAACCCGTAGTCGCCGCCTCTGCCGCGCTTGCAGAGAACGTTTTTAGGACCGTAAGGCCTTCGCGATAGCTGTGAAAATTACAATCGGTGGCGCGAACCTCGGCATCGTTACCACAGAAGCCCAGCATTCGCGAAATTCCGAATGGCATCGAGAATGTCAGAAATTCCTGCTCCCGCACCCACGTTTTGTCCATGTCGTTCAGTGCCTGGGGAAAACGCTTATCCTGCTCAGGATGGGAAGAATCCACCAAAACCATGCCTGCCACTTCGCCGCGATAAAGGCTGGTAAATAGCCGAACGTTGAATCCGCCCAGGGAGTGGCCCACAAGAAGGTAAGGCGGAGAGATTCCCGCATTGTGCAAAAGGATGTGCAGCTCCTCGGCCATAACCTTGCTGGTGCGGGGGTGCGGGCTCGAAGCGCTATAGCCAAGGCCGGCGCGGTCGTAGGAACAGACCCGCGAAAATTTGGCGATCTGCGGCTGCACTTTGCTCCACGAAACGTAACTATCTCCCAGGCCAGAGTCAAGAATCACGTGGGGACCTTCTTGCCCCAGGCAATAAATGTGCATCCGGTAGCCGCCGACGTCGACGAGTTGACCCGGCATGGGATGGAAACGGCGATCGCGGGCTTCGCAGATGTTCTCATAGAAGAACCCTGCGACCGCGAGCAGAATGACAAGAATGAGCAAGCATGGGACGATGATGCGGAGCCATGGACGGCCTGACTCGGGCGTGTTCGTGGCCAGCGACATTGGTTGCTTTCTCAGAAGCGCGCACGCGAAGGCCCGCGCCCCACAGTCTGCCCCCTCTACATCACCTGAGGTGCGGTGATGCCCATGACTGTCAAGATGCGAATTAATTCTCGACGGACTATCGCCACAGTGGCCAGCAGGAATTGCTTTCGCTGGTCATCGGGCTCGCTCAGTATGGGATGACGATGGTAGAACGTGTTGAAGAGTTGAGCCAGCTGGAAAGCGTGCTTAGCGAGATGAGCAGGCTCGGTGGTTGCGATGCATTGGTCCACGATGTAGGACGTCTTCGATGCGGCTAGCCAGAGTTCCCAGATCTCGGTACCGTGGTCCGCTTGCAGAAACTCGGCGAAGTGTTCAGGGGACACTTTGCTGGTGATATTCTGGGCGAAGACATCCGGATCAATCGCGGCTTTCTTGAAGATACTCGCGGCGCGGACGACCGCGTATTGCGCATATGGTCCGGTTTCGCCCTCGAAGCTGAGAGCTTCTTTGAAATCGAAGGCGATCACCGATTGCTTGGTGAACTTCAGCATGAAGTAACGCAGCGCGCCAACGGAGATTTGCGTAGCGATGGCTAGGCGTTCGGCATCGGTGAGCTGCGGATGGCGGGAATCGACTTCACTCTTGGCGGAGACGATGAGCTGATCGAGCAAGTCATCGGCTTTGACTCCGAAACCTTTACGCCCGCTGACTTCGATGTAAGAGCGCGTCTTGTCTTCCTCACTCAGCGTATAGCCGAGTTCAGCGGCGCACCGCGGCGTGAGTGCGACCATCTCGTAAGAGAAATGCGTGTAGTGGTCGGCCGCTTCGTCGTGACCGAGTCCGCGCAGAGCTTGGATGACTGTGTTCTGCGCTTCGGATTGGCGAGCATCGATCACGTTGTAGATTTCGGCAACGTCGCCGAAGTGTGGATGATTTTTCTCGCCTTCGGTGGCTGAAATCCAGCAGTCATGCTGGTTCGGGTAGCGATAAAACTTGCGATAGCCGAAGTCGCGGCCTAGCAATCCGAACTTCCACATGTGGTAGGCGATGTCTTTACCAACGTAGCCGACTGTGCCATTCGAGCGGACGATTACTTTCTGATCTTCCTCGGAGATGCCAGTTGGACGAATATCGACAGCAGCCTTGGGCTCGATCACTGTAAGAAGGTCATCAAGAAGGTCATCGTTGTCGTCAATCACGGCTTGCGCAGGTGAGTCGCCCCCCCTCCCCCGATCGGCGGTCGTTCCCGCCCGTCGCATCACCCAGCACCCTTTATTCTTCCCTTCGCTCTCGTAAGTCAACACGCCTGCGTCCTTGAGCTTGGTGAAAGCCGCATCCCAGAAATGCAGATGCAAGATTTCGCTCTCGCGCGGCAGAAAGTCGTATTCGATGTCGAGACGATCCATGGTTTCGAGATGGCGGCGTAGCACGGCGGTGGAGATCATTTCGGCGATTGCGGCGCTTTCGCTCGCCGGATCTTCGATCCTGTGTAGCGTTTCGCGCCGCGCCTGCAGATTTCCCTTGTCTTGCCCGTACCACTGCGAGACCAGGGCATACAAATCCCAGCAGTAGTAGTCGAAGCGCGGCTGGCTGATGAGAGCTTCGACGTCGGCCCGCGATTTTTTCTCGATCTGCGTAAAGCCCACAACCACGTCGGCAACCTGGACTCCGGTGTTGTCGATGTAATTCTGAACGTCAACTTCCCTGCCCGCGTAACGCAGCAGGCGCACGAATGTGTCCCCGAGAATGGCGTTGCGTAGATGGCCAATGTGAGCTGCTTTATTGGGGTTAATGCTGCTGTGCTCGACCAGAATTTTTCCCAAAGGGATGTCGAAAGAAGGCTTCTGATCAGCAGCCAGGGCCGCAGCCATCCAAACTCGATCGGCTTTCACATTTAAGTAGCCCGGAGGCGCAACCTGCATTTCGGCGATGCCCTCGATGGCACCGATCTCGGATCGGATGATTTCGGCAATCCGCAGCGGAGCTGAGCGCAGCGGCTTGGCGAACGGAAAGATGGGGATGGCGAACTCCCCCAGTTCCACTCGCGGAGGCGGTTCGATGACGACGTCTGGCAGAGTTACACCGGGATAGCGATGAAGGAGAAACTCCGTGATTCGCCGGGCTACCCGGTGTTCAAGATGACGATACAAGGCTTCCCTCTGAGTTGTTTGAGAAGATAGTGATTTTAGCAGAGCGGGCTGCGGATGCTGGTTTGACGCGAAGTGCAGCGTTCCCTATGATGAAAAATCGGTGTTTATTCCTAATATTTCTATATATTTCTATGCGCATAGCCTATCTTGAATGTTTTTCCGGCATGAGCGGCGACATGTTTTTAGGCGCGCTGATAGATGCAGGAGTTTCGCCGCAGTTGCTGGAAGACACCGTCGCGGCTCTCAACGTGGGGGCGCGGCTGGAAATTTCGCGCGTGGTTCGCAGCGGGATTTCGGCTACAAAAGTGGACGTGTGGGTGGATGGGGAAAAGGATCTGCCGCGCCAGGAATATTGGGAGCGGCAGCAGGAGCATGAAGATCACCAACATTTGCACGATAAGCATCATGCTTTTGAGCATCTTGCACATTCACATTTAGCTTCTGGCGAGATTTCGCAGGCGGAAGTGCCGGCGCCACACGATTTTTCTCCCACACGTTCTCACTCTCACGAACAGTCGCTCTCTCATGGTCATGGTCGTGGGCTAACGGAGATTCGTCAGATAATTTCGGCGGCGTCGATCTCCGATGGCGCAAAGAAGACTGCCATCGCTATCTTTGAAGTATTGGGAAGGGCCGAGGCCAAGATTCACAATACTTCCGTCGAGAGCGTGCATTTCCACGAAGTCGGGGCTGTGGATGCGCTGGTGGATATTGTGTGCGCAGCGGTTGGGGCAGAGGCGTTGGGGGTCGAGGAATTTATTTGTTCGCCATTGAACGTCGGCGGTGGGACAGTTGAGTGCGCGCATGGAACCTTCCCTGTGCCAGCTCCGGCAACTGTCGAGTTGCTGGCGCATGCTCCCGTGTACTCTTCCGGACTGCAGGCCGAGTTGCTTACGCCCACAGGCGCGGCGATCGTGAAAACTCTGGCTTCGCGCTTCGCCGCATTTCCTGAGATGAAGATTGAAAAGTCCGGTTATGGTGCCGGATCAAGCGATTTTCCGGGGCATCCGAATGTGGTGCGTTTGACGCTGGGACAATCTGCTTCATCGGCCATCGCCGCGAACACGGCGTCCGAGATAGTCACAGTGCTCGAAGCCAATCTCGACGATCTAAATCCACAGGTCTTTGGCTATGTGATGGATCGATTATTAGACGAAGGCGCACTGGATGTGTTCGGAATGCCGGTGCAGATGAAAAAGAATCGTCCGGGCACGCTGCTGACGGTGTTGTGCAAGCCTGAGGATTCCGGCAAGCTGACGCAACTGATCTTTACGGAGACGACCACGCTGGGCGTGCGGCGGCGCGATGAGATGCGGCAGACTCTCGCCCGACGCTGGCAGAGTGTGGGCACGCAATGGGGCGAGGTGCGCATCAAGATTGCGAGCATGAACGGCACGGTCACCAACTATGCTCCGGAGTACGAGGATTGCCGCCGCATTGCCGCACAACATCGAGTTCCGTTAAAAGCGGTGATGCAGGAAGCGGCACAGGCTTATCTCCGCACCGACAAAAAACTTTAAACACAGGGGACGCGGAGGTGCACAGGGTAATGCTTCTTCCCTCTTACTTAGTCGATTCCTCTGACTTAGGCGAAATATGAGCAGGAAATTTTACATCACGACTCCGATTTACTACGTAAATGCCCGCCCTCATATTGGGCATGCTTATACGACGATTGCCTGCGACACCATTGCGCGGCGGCAGCGCTTGTTGGGTGCGGAAACTTTCTTTCTCACCGGGACGGACGAACACGGGCAGAAAATTGAACGCGCGGCGCAAGCTGCGGGAAAGACTCCGCAACAGTATGCCGATGAGATTTCGGCGGAGTTCCGCCAGTTGTGGAAACGGATGGGAATCTCAAACGACGACTTCATTCGCACCACGGAAGACCGCCACAAGAAGCGGGTTCAGGAATTATTTCGGAAGATTCGCGACAACGGCTACATTCATAAGGGAACCTACACTGGGCAGTACTGCGTTTCCGATGAGCTTTATGTCGACGGTGCGCAACCCGGGGATCCCTGTCCCACCTGCGGACGCATTACCGAGACGGTGCACGAGGAAAATTATTTCTTCAAGCTTTCGGCGTTTCAGGACAAGCTGCTTGCGCTTTATGCGAACCCGGAGTTTATCCGTCCGGAGGCGCGGCGTAATGAGGTGATCTCATTCGTGCGCTCGGGACTGCGCGACCTCTCGATCAGCCGCTCCACTTTTACCTGGGGTATCCCGGTTCCGGACGATCCCAAGCATGTGATTTATGTTTGGCTGGACGCGCTGGCGAATTACATCACCGCGATTGGTTATGGTTCATCTCACGCGGGAGCGCAGGAGGCCTTCAGAAAATTCTGGCCCGCCGACGTCCAGATGATTGGGAAGGAAATAGTCCGCTTTCATTGTGTTTACTGGCCAGCGTTTTTGATGGCGGCCGGCCTGCCCATGCCCAAGGCGATTGTGGCGCACGGATGGTTGCTGTTTGAAGAGAGCAAGATGTCGAAGTCGCGCGGCAACATCGTACGGACGGAAACGATTCTCGACGTACTGGGCGCGGACGCGCTGCGATACTTTCTGCTACGGGAAGTCGTCTTCGGGCAGGATGGATCGTTTTCCTTCGATGCTCTGGTACAGCGCTACAACTCCGATCTGGCGAATGGGCTGGGAAATCTGGCCAGCCGTACCCTCACCATGATCAATCGCTATTTCAAAGGCGAAGTTCCGTATCCGTCACATGCGGCGTCGAAAACCGAAGCTGAGGATGCGATTGCGATTGTGGCGCAGAAGACCATCCGGGAATTTGCGGTGCTATTCGATCAATTCCAATTTTCGCGCGCTCTCGAAGCAGTATGGGCGCTGATAGCGGCGGTAGATAGATACATAGTCGAAAATGAACCATGGGCTCTGGGCGAAAAGCAGGATGAGGATAGCCGCTCGCGTCTGGCGACGGTGCTTTACACCGCAGCCGAAGCCTTGAGGATTGCGACCGCGCTGGCCCATCCCGTAATGCCGGACGCGACGGCAAAGATCTGGACGCAGATGGGATTGGGAGACATCCAGAAACTGCCTCTCGGAGGCTTGGCTTGGGGACAACTGCCTCTAGGCACGAAGCTGGGTGAGGTGCAGCCGGTGTTTCCCCGCGCCGACAAAAGCGCAATTGAAAG
>DATNKA010000031.1:0-2706 GCA_035603655.1 Candidatus Acidiferrales bacterium
GCGAACCGCTCATGGCGGAGCAGTTCTCCATCCGCCATGGTCTCAAGGTCTGGTATTCGGACCTCGGACGGCTGTTGCTCGAGCAGCATCCCGATGTCGTCCACATTGCTACTCCGCCTCAATCCCATCTTGAGGTGGCGCTGCAAGCGATTGAGGCTGGATGCCATCTGTTCGTGGAAAAACCTCTCACCGAAAATGCGCGACAAGCTTCGCAGTTGGTCCGCACGGCTCGGGCCAATGGTTGCAGACTCACCGTAGGCTGGACCCACTATTTCGATCCCGCCGCCCGGGCTGCACGCAAACGCATCGCCCAAGGGGTTATTGGAAGTGTGGTCCACTTTGAAGCCTTCACCGCTTATGATCTGGGGAGTGACTTCGGCGCAGCCGTTCTCCAAGACCGCACGCACTGGGTGCATCGTTTACCGGGGAAATTGTTTCAGAACAATCTGGATCACACCCTCGCCGTGCTCGCGGAATACGTCGAGCCGGAGAACTGCGTGCTCGAAGTTCGAGCTTGGCGGGCCACGGATTCCGCCTATCCGGATCTGTTCGATGAGCTTCGCGTCGCGATAACGGGTGCAAACACCTCTGCGTACATCCTCTTTTCCTGCCGGGCAAAGCCACTGGGCCATTCATTCAGAATAGTTGGGAGTAAGAGCACACTCAGCGTCGATCTGGTCAACCAAATCGTCACTCAAGCTTCCCTGTCGGGCTTACCGGGCCCTCTCGGAAAGTTGGCGTGTGCCGTGGATCAAACTTATCAGCTTGGACGACAAACGCTTCGCAATCTGATGCGTTTCGCTCGATCCGACTTCCAGCCCTTGCCCGGTCTTGGCTTTCTGATCTCCAATTTTTACAAGTGCATCGAAATCGGCGGCGATGCTCCTATTTCGGACGCGCACATACTCCGCGTGTGCGCGATGATGGACCGGGTCGTGCAACAGCTTCAGGACACCCCGGTGATGACACTATGACAGTCTTGGTCACAGGCGCCAGCGGATTCCTCGGCTCCCGAGTTGTCCGGCACCTGTGTGTGTGTGGCTTACCACGCATCCGATGTTTCATTCGCCCCAACAGCGACATCTCCGCTCTTGAGCGTTTGCGCGACCAGTTCCCCGCGACCCGCATCGAGTATGTGGTCGGCAATTTACTCAGCCTTACAGATGCAATTCGTGCGACTCGAGGTGTTGACGCGGTCTGCCACCTCGCTGCGGAAATGCGCGGAACGCCCGCCACCGTATTCGCCAATACAGTTGTCGCGTCCAGAAACCTACTGGACGGGATCGTCCACCACGACGTCCCCAAAGTCGTTCTCGTCGGTTCAGTCACAACGTACGGTGTTGCCCATCTGCACCGAACCGTCTCCATTACCGAGGAAATCGGGACCGAGGCCCACCCCGAAAAGCGTGATGTCTACTGCTTTGCCAAAGTTCAGCAAGAATTACTTTTTCAGCGCTATCGCCGCGAGCATGTCTTCGAACTCGTCATCTTGCGCTCGGGCGTCATCTATGGAGAGCACGGGAATGTTCTCCCTTCGAGAGTTGGATTCTACGTTGGCCGTCTATTCGTGCAGATCGGCGGCCGCAATCGGCTCCCCCTCACCTATGTCGAAAATTGTGCTTCTGCCGTGGTCCTTGCCGCCCAAGGCGGTAAAGTTCCGGAAGGGATTTACAATGTGGTCGATGACGATTTGCCTACTTCCACAGAGTATCTTCGGCAGTATCGCTTTCACGTCGGCAAGATACGGCTAATCCGCCTGCCGTTGCTATTGGCGGATGGTCTCTCCAAGGGAATCGAGCGCTATCACGCCTATTCGAAGGCCCAAATCCCGCTGGTCTTGACGCCGTATCGTGTGCACTCCGCATGGAGGGGCCACACGTACTCGAACTCTAAGCTGAAGTCGATCGGCTGGCGGCAGAGTGTTCCAACCCAGGAAGCCCTGTCCAGAACGTTCGCGTGCTTCAAACCGAGTTCGTCCGCCTCCCTCGATAGGTCATCTGTTACCTCGCTCGTGGTTGTTCCCCGTTGAATAGCCCCGCGATCCAACACAATACCCAAGTTCGCAGTCTTGCTCCCGTCTTTGTCGTCGGCTCAGCTCGCTCCGGAAATACCCTCCTCTATCACACACTCTTGTCTTCGGGAGTTTTTGCAGATTACCGCGGGGAGCCGGCGATCTTTGATCTCATAGCTCCCAAGTTTGGCAACCTAGCCTCCCGCCCCAACCGCGAACGGATGTTGGCAACTTGGCTGAGAAGCATGATGTATCGCGTTTCAGGCCTGGAAAGAGATTCTATCCGTGAGCGGATCCTCAACGAGTGCCACAGCCGGGGCGATTTCTTGCGCATCCTAATGGGTGAAGTTGCTCGTTCGCAGGGTCTGAACCGCTGGGCCGTATGGGGACCCGATAATCTTCTCTGCATGGCGTCGATCAAGGCGGAAATACCGGACGCCCTCTTCATTCATGTCATCCGCGACGGCCGCGACGTTGCTCTGTCCATGTATCGCGAGGGCTGGATTGCACCCTTTCCCTGGGATCGAAAACGAGGCCTGCTCGCGGCGGGGTTGCACTGGAAATGGAAGGTAGAGCATGGGATCCGAAGTGGTCGTCGTCTCGGCCCGGACTACCTCGAGGTGTACTTCGAAGACTTAGTTGCCAAGCCCGAAGACACCTTGGCTCGGATCAGCGGCTTCATTGCGTCTGATTTA
>DATNKA010000032.1:0-3011 GCA_035603655.1 Candidatus Acidiferrales bacterium
GAGAAACGCAAGCAACTGATCACGCGCTATCTTTGGGATGACGAGGCCGGATTTTTCTTCGATTACAACGTGGCAGCTGGCCAGCGCTCCTCCTACCGCTACGCAACGGCGCTCTATCCTCTGTGGGTGGGCCTGGCTACCCCGGAGCAGGCGAAGCGTGTGGTGAAGAATGCGCTGACCTTCGAGAAGCCCGGCGGCTTGCCCATGAGCACCGAAGATTCCGGAGCACAGTGGGATTTACCTTACGGCTGGGGGAACATCGAAATGCTGGTCGTCGATGGCCTGCGCCGCTACGGCTATAACCCTGAGGCAGACCGGATTTCCTACGAATTCCTGTCGATGGTGGCGGAAAATTTTCGCCGTGACGGCTACATCGTCGAAAAATATAACGTGGTGACTCGCTCTTCCGATGCGCACGCTGAGCTTGGCTACAAGATGAATGTTGTAGGTTTTGGCTGGACTAACGCAGCGTTTCTCGAACTCCTGCACGGTCTGCCGAAAGAGGCCGCAGATCGATTGGAGGCGGAGCAGAACCGAGGCTTGCCGGCGGCGGCCCAGTGACTCGAAGTTAGGGATGAGATTGCTTTGTCTGCAATTCCTCAGCCGCCTTCAGTTCGCTTTCGGCCTCTTCTTTTCTCCCCATGTCGCGATAAGCCTGACCCAGCAAATGGTGAGTCGTGGGATTATTCGGATCCATATTGGCGGCCCTTTGCAGGGCGCGAACCGCCAGTTCGAACTCCCCCTTTCTTTCCAGAACCTTTCCCATAAGAATGTAGGGGCCGGTCGAGGTGGCATCGAGCCAGATGGAGCGCTGTAAGAGGCGTTCGGCATCGTCAAACTTCTGGATGCGCGAATAGGAGTCAGCTAATTTGTAGTAGGCGGCGGCGTGGCCGGGATTGATCGCAATCTCCTTCTGAAATTCCGTCACGGCTTCAGGGATACGCGATTTATACAAATACAGTTCCCCCAGCAGGAAGTGAACCAGCGGCAGCTTGGGGTCGAGGGCCACCGCTTTCTGAGCATACTCTTCGGCGATCGGATCGAACTCCTGGCGCAGCAACATTCGCGCCGTGAACATATAACTGGCGGCAGAATCGGGCGGGACCTCAAACATTCTCGCGAAAGCAGTACGCGCCCGCGCATAATCTTTGGTTTGGATATAGCAGATGCCGAGTATATACGCGGCATCCACGTTCGCCCGTGGATACCAGCCTTGCACCTGTTCCAGCAGCGGAATCGCGTCCGCCGGATGTCCTCCAAGGTAATAAGAGAGACCAAGCAACTGCGTCGCTTCTCCGTTGCCAGGATCCGCAGCCGAAGCCTTCTTCAAATAGTCGGTCGCCTTGAGGAAGTCGCTCTTCTTGTAATAGGCAGTGCCCAGTTCCAGGTCGAGGCCTTTCGCATGGGGATTGCCGGATCGAAGCGCTTCCAGATTTGCGATCGCCTCATCGAACTTCCCCTGTTGCATTAATCTGCGCGCCGCAGAGAAATCGGCGGTAGCCGGGGGCGCTGGTGAGGCTTGCGCCGCGGAAGAATCCGGCGGCGATTGCTGCGCCGATCCACTCGCCGAGAATATCCAAAGACAAGCGGAAAGCAATATCGATCGAATTAATGAAACACGCTTCATTCGGATTTCTGAAAGTTACAGCTTTCGGGAAAACCCAACCGACTTGCCCGGCAAGCTCTCATCGCCAGAAGACTATTTCTGGTTCATCGTCCGTTGCAGTTCTGCCAGGTTTTCTTTCGCCAGCGTGTTACCCGGATCAACCTGCAAGGCACGCTCAAAATGAAGCTTGGCTTCGGAAAATTTCCCCATCTCCGCGAGCGCACTGCCCAGGTTCGCCTCTGCATTAGCATCGGCCGGCCGCGCCTCGAGGGCCAGCAGAAACTGCTTTGACGCACCTTCGAAATCGTCCTGCGCCGCCAGCACATTCCCCAAGTTGTAGTGGGCATCGAAATAATCGGGACGCGCTTTCAATGCCGCTTCCAGAAAGGCGCCCGCCTGATCAGGATGACCCTCCGCCAGCAGCGCCGAGCCAATCGCGTTGTTGGCTATCGCATCTTCGGGACGAAGGCGCAGTGCGCTTCGATATTCGTCCATGGCGAGATCCAACTTTCCCCTGGCCTGAAACATAGCTGCCAGATTGTAATGCGCTTCAAAGTCCGCGGGATTTTTTTCCACCTGGTGTTGCGCCAGAGCTTGCTGCAGAAGCATTCGCGGATCACCGTGTGCGGCATCGAAATTCACCGGAAGCACCTGCAGCCACAGGTGGCACATCTCATCGCTGGAGCGGTTCCCACTCTTTACGCGCGCCGGCGGGCGGTTCGGATTCAGAGGATTCGCCGAGGAGTTGTCATACACATAGCGAAGACTGACGATGGTTCCCTTTGGCAGCGGCACCGGTTCGGCATAGCGGTAAACCGCCTGCCAGTTCAGGTTCCAGTGCGGGATATGAATCAGAGTCTCTTTCTCACCATCGGGCAGAGTAGCGAAAGCCTGAATATCCTTTCCCAGATAGTGCGCATGCGGATAGATCGCGAGAAGATCAACGTCGACCGGAAGAGTGAAGTCGTCGGTGACCAGGAAGTGTTCGTCTCCGGCGGGAATGTCAAGTTTGACATCATTCTCCGACTGCAGAAGCATGGGCAATTTAGTCGCGGGATGCGAAGAGAAATAAAGCCCGATGCTCGGCTGAATCACCTCCGTTTTCCCGGAGGGTTGCAAGTGAGTATTGAGAACGAGATCGGTACCTTTGTCCAAGCGAAGCTCCATCCCTTCCGGCTCGGCGTAGGGGACGGTGCCTGGCTTCCAGAAAAGCAAGTGACTGTCGGGATCGAATGCCTGTGATTCGATCCGGATCTCCATGCCACCAAACCCCGCTCCGGGCGTGGCTTCCCGCCGTCGCGACGCCTCTTCACGGTCGACCATAAGGTTAGCGTGATGCACAAAACGTTTGTCTCCCGGCCGAATTTCGATTGCTTTGACCCAGCGCGTCTCAGTAATCGGCAGG
>DATNKA010000033.1:0-7147 GCA_035603655.1 Candidatus Acidiferrales bacterium
CTGCGCCGCCTCGGCGTCAGCCCGCCGCCGTGCATCTTCATCGGACTGTGCCTGGGCTTGCGCGGCTTGCTGTTGCGCCGCCGCCGCATCCGCCTCTGCCTTCGCCTGCGCCTCTTCGTGCGCCCGTCGTTCCGCGTCCAGTCTCGCCTGCTCCTTGCGCCGCAATGTCAGCACCCGCGCATCTTCCGCCATCTGAGTGGCCCCGCGCGCGGCCGTCCCGATGGGAGTCCGTCCCTGCTTGCGCTGGTAATAATCTTCCGCGCGCTGCAGCATGTCTTCGGCTTTCGTCAGACTGTCCGGAGCATACTGCTGCGCCCCTGCCGCCTTCGCAATCACCACCGCATTGCGCGCCTCAAGTAACTCCAGCGGGACCTTCTCACTTGAGCGGCTCGACGGCAACTGATCTACAGGAATGTCGATCGTATACTGGGCGCCTTCGAGCACATCAAACTTCGCAACAATCGGCTCCTCGAAGCCTTTCGTTCCTTGCCGAATGATATTTTCCGCGATCACTTTATTACTCGGGTGCGTCACTGCATAGTAAGGTTCGGCCGTCACAATCATTCCGAACGCCTGCAGATCGGTAGTCACATCCAACTTGTCTTTCCCATTCTCGTCGGGCAGCACTTCGCCAAGGTTCAGCGCTCGCCCCTCCGGAGTAATCGCCCAGAGTACGTACGTGAGGAACTGCCCTCCGAACCTACGAACCGGCTCCAGGTGCGTGAACTCTGCGTTAATGCTTAGCCGTCCGCCTTTGCCGTCAACCTTGGCATGCCCACCCACTTCCGGCATCAGTTCGGTGCCGCGAAAATCCACTTCCGTCGAACCGCCGCGGTGCCGGTAATTCACCGCCTTCGTCGTGCGCTCACTCACTGTCACGCGGAACACCGGCATATCGTTCTGCGTGGGAGCGTTCTGCCCTGTGTTCTGATTCATCTCCTGTGGAGCCTGGTCTTGGTCAGGATTCGGCGCCTGACGGGGATGCGAATCGTTCGGATACATCGGGGCAGGAGTAGTCTGCGCCAACATCGTCGCCGCCAACGCAACCGACACCCACAACAGGAAGCTCTTCGTAAGACTCTTCATAAATCAACTCCCCGAAAATTACCCAATTCCATATGCACAATCATTATTGAATTGCTACCGTAGCAGCGCCTTTCCGCGGACTGCAATACAGCACATCACCTATTTGCTCGGGGATAATGTGACCTTACTATGGGGAACAGCCGCCCCTGCCTGTCTGCCGCGCAGCCAGGCCGTTCTTGCCGGTGTGGAGCGGACACTCCGGTCCGCTGCCTTTGACTTTGTGGTCAGCGCGCGAGCGGCGTCATCCCGCCTACGACAACCGTGGACGGGGTGGCCCAGCCTTCCGTGTTTTCCTTCCGGTTCCGGAACGGCGGGTGCTCCGCCCTTGCGTTCTCTGCAAGAGCCCGCCCTGAGCTTGTCGAAGGGGCGGGAGACGATGCCGCCTATACTATTGTGTGTCGTGCCACGCATGGGAAGGGCCCATCCTTGCGCGGTTTGTGCACATGCTTGCGTTTATTGCGCGGGCGGGTACCACGAATCTATTCCGGGATATTTTCCTCAAGAGTGCTACTGCGGCTCGGAATAACCAAAAGCCATGGTTGAGCTGGTTCGCCCGCCGACAGCTTGTGGTTTCACCAGCCGCTTTTCCTGCCGCTTCGTAAACCAAAAAATTAGGCCGCCCGAAGGCGGCCCGTTTGATTTCAGCTAGAAGCCAGAAGCACCTCAGTCTCCCGCAACTGGCTCGGCGACTTCCGGCTTTGGAGCGCTCACCCCATTCCCATTCGCTTTACCCAGCGCACCCACGGGAATAAATCCATTCTCGGCAACGACGGGTTTCTCCTTCAACACAACCTCGCGGTACATCGCTGCCATGCGCGCGTTGTAGGCCTCGTCGTTCTTCTGCGGTCCCCGATGTCCCGGCACCGGATTCTCCGAATGATCCACCGACAAAGCCGCTTTCGCATCCCGCGCCCGCTTCTTTTCCTCGCGCGCGTTTTTCGCGATGCCCAGATTGTCCAGATCGTGCTGCAGTTCCGTCGTCACAATATTCTCGCGCAGCAGGAGTGAATGGGTCTCATCGTCCATCTTCACTTTCTTTCCACCCGCGAAAATCTCGTGCCGCCCGTGCTCCTCGTACCACTTGGTAAGCGTGGCCGTCATGTGCATCTTCTCAATGATGTTCCGCCAGCCCACGCCCGTGTTGTACGCGCAGAACGAAATCTCGCCTTCCTGCGTGGCATAAGGAATAATGCACTGCTCGGTCCGCCGGAAGTCGTAGTTGAACAAATCCTGAAACCACATCCCTGCGATGAACAGGAAGTTCCACCGGTCCTGCCGACGCTTCATCACATCCTCAACGCTCCGGTCCGGACCGACCTTCCCGTAATCCTTTCCCGTAGCATTAAAGTTCTTGTCAAACTTCCGCAACAGATCCATCAACTTGAAATGCGTAGGCGACTGAAACGGATCGTAATTCTTCATCAAACACAGCGCCATTCCCACTACCGTCAGAAATTTCCCGCGCGCCGCATCATTCACCTTCGCAATATCCTTAGCCAGTTGATCCCCCGCCAAGAACGCAGTCACCGGCACTGCTTCCTTAGTTTCCTTATCAATCATTACCGCCATGCCAGTCCCGCAATTAGGGTGACAACCACATGAGAGCTGACCCCAGTCGTTTTTTACGTCGTTGGCGTGCATGAGGTCTGCCCAATCGCTGAATGTTCCCATGAAAGAAATTGGGAACCAGTCGCGGCTGGGTTCGCCCAGGCCAGTTTGATTTTTTACGTCGTGGGCTAAGTGAGAAAGCGTGTAGCGCTGGGCTTGGCGGCGGTCGTCGGTGACGGCTTCGTCGCGGCCGGTAAACGAGACGGGTTGGAATGACAAGAAGCCGATCGTCTTCGGATTATCCAGCGCGAACTTGATGATGCGGCCGACTTGTTCGTTGTTGATGCCGTTAACTATGGTTACTACAGGGACGATTTCGACTCCGGCCTTGTGCAAGTTCTCAATGGCTTTTAGTTTTACGTCGAACAAGTTGCCGACCATGCGGTGAGCGTTGGCAGCGTTGCCGATTCCATCGAACTGAAGATACGCGTAGCGCATGCCGGCTTCTACTGCCTGCTGGCAAAATTCAAAACTTTTCGCGAATTCGATTCCGTTGGTGGCGGCTTGCACGGAGTTGTATCCGACTTTTCGTGCGTAGCGGACGGCGTCCAAGAAGTAAGGTGACAACGTGGGCTCACCGCCGGAGAACTGCACACTCATCTGGCGACGCGGCTTGATGGTGATCGCGTTGTCGAGCATGGTCTTGATTTCTTCCCACTGCAGTTCGTGCACGAAGCCGACTTGATTGGCGTCCATGAAGCAGGGATCGCACATCATGTTGCAGCGGTTGGTGAGATCGATGGTGAGGACGGAGCCGCGCCCATATTTCACGGTGGACGAGCCGTGGTGGTGAAGCTTCTCGTCGTTGTGCGCGACGATGTCGCGGCCCGGGAAAACGTCTTCGAGGTGCTTGGAGAAATCGGTGTCGATGGACATCACATCTTCGAAGTGGCCATGGATGGGGCAGTCTTTCACCATCAGAATCTTGCCGTCGCGCTCGACAATGGTGGCCTTGATCTCGCCGATTTTCTCATTCATCAAAACTTCGTGCGGAAGTTTGCCATCGAGAATCTGCTGGCGAATTTCAGGGACACACTTGGGGCACAGCGAATCAGTGGAGCGAGGCCAGCCGAGAGGTGGCTTGGATTTTTCATAGGACTTGAGCAGAGGCTTGTCGGACCATTTAGGGGTGGGCGAAGGGTTCTGCTTGATACGATTCAAGCGATCGAACACAACCCAAGCGCCTTTGGCGGCGACGGTGACTGCTTTCTCGACGTACTTGATCGGCTTGCGCATGCTTTTGAGGGCTCCTAGCTTCTAGCTACTGGCTCAACTGCGTTCGTTTTGAGGGCTGGGTTCTTGGCCTTTGATGCTGCAGCTTTGAACCTGGCTTCTCGGTGGAACCTGTGATCCTACCAAAAGGTTGTGGTTGTCCCGGGGAATTGAACCTATTTCGTACACCTGTTCCTACACTTTTCCCTGGATGTTGTCGGTAGCTATCCTATGGGAGGCGAAGGGGATAAGCATCTTTATCCCAATGAACGGGAGAAAAATGGGGTTTAGCGGTTGGTTCGGGGATTGGGTGGGGGTAAGTCGTTGAAAGGAAAAGGGGCTTTCTTCCCCCTGGAGCTCGCACAGGGCGTAATCTCGCAGAGGCTGCAATTTAAGATGAGACCGTCAGCATAGCTTGCGGAGGCGGCGTGAACTTTCAGGTTCAGTTTGAGCGAGAACACGGCGGGCGGTGGCTTGCCAGAGATTTCCGAACTCCCGGGAGTGATGGCTTGCGGGCCGCCGTTGAGACCCTTGCGCTGCGTGCAATTGCGGACCGTGTTGAAGCGCAGAAGGTCGGACAGACGACAATCAGCTCTGCTACGGCGTGAGCCGGTGGCCCAGTTCAAAAGCTAGCCGAGTGTATCGAGCTTTGTCCCATCGGTTGGTCTGCTGAGGAGCCACTCGGCTGATTCTGAGGAATCAACCGAGTGGCGTTGGGCGAACACGAAGTCTTGTCGAAAGTGAAGGCAATAGGCGTCTTTCGCAATGGAAGGACAGAAAAATCCCTCCCGCCCCGGGAGGCGGTCGAGCTTAGCCGCAGCAGCAGACGGCGGCCGAGTCGCGCATAAGAAAAGCACTCTTCTGAACGGGATCAACCGGGCGGCTGAGCCATCGATTGTCACCACTGTTTGGGGCACGGAACTCGGGACCTCGCTTCCAATCGGGCTTCGACAGCACCACTGACAAGCCGGCCTACTTCCGCCGCCAAGCGCTAGTCTGATTATGATCGATCGCGGGGATGGCGCTACCTACAGTCCAGTTCCTCGACCGTTTGGTCCCGCGCACCCGGGTCTGCGCTTCCAAGGCGCACACGGGTTCTTCCCACATCACCCTGCAGAAAGCTGGTTATGCGGATTTTTGTGTGGGCACTTCACGACGCTGTGGAGATCGGTCCGAAGATGCTGACGCGGATCGCTAAGCATACCGCGGTTGAGGGGGGAGGATTTGTAATGCCACCGGATCAACTGTCCACGTCGCTCTGGAAGAGGGCGCTGGGCTTCCTGCGAGGCCGTGACGGTCGGAAGAGCCCACCCCGTCGCACTCCTAAGCCCTTTGTTCCACGGCTTCTAGTATTCAGTGTTCTTTGAGCGACCGGAATTTCCGGGGAATTTGCCGCTAAGTCGAAGATTCTAATAAGGACGAGGGGTTGGGGTACCCGGTGGAGATTCTTCGTGCCAGCGGGAAGTGGACTCGAAACAGTCAGCTCCCAAAACAATATTTTGGTGGGATTCCACATTGCGCGGCGACGGCTAAGGCAACAGCAGGTTCCTCACCGGGCCCTTCGGCCCGGTTCGGAATGACAACGGTTAGGTTACTTTATGGCGGCTTTAGACGGCCTCATTCGACCGGCGCCCCTTACATTAGCGGCGGTCGTGTTCTTCGCCGTTCCATCGGCCGCTCCAGCGGTCGTCGTCGTGGCTCCATTCGCCGGAGCCCCAGCCGCGGAACTGCGATCCGTCAATCACACTGTGTTCGGGATATTCGAACATGCGTTCGTGTCCTTCGGGACCGCGTGCATAAATGCGGAGCACTTTGTGCTGGCCGTAGTCTGGATCGATGCCAAAGGTATGGTTGTCCATCTGAAAGGTCTGGTCTTGCCGCGCCAGTTCCTTCAGTTGGCGGGTGACGTCGACATGGCGGCGCTCGGTGCCGTATTGCGCACTGAGAATGAGGAATTCGCCACTGTCGTGATGCTCCCGGACCTCTCGACGGTCGCCATCGTGATCGTTTTCCGCCAATCTGCCATTCCAGCCGCCGCTCCAATTTTCTTGGCCCCAGTCGGCGCGTCCCCAGCCACTGAATCGGCCTCCGTCAAAGACGCTGCCGTCGGGGAAATCAAAGAATCGTTCCTGGCCATTGGGCTGACGCGCATAGACGCGCAGCATCTTCGCGCGTCCGGGAGCCGGATCGGCATTGATGGTGTTGTACTCCACTCGGAAAGTCTGGTCATGACGGGCCAGTTCTCGCAGCCGGCGGGTGACATCTACGTGTTGGTGCTCGGTGCCATATTGAGCGTTGAGAATGACAAACCCGCCGGAGTCGCGATCATGATCCTGAGCTGCAAGAGTTCCCAGCAGCAGGAGCGATAACCCCATAGTCAAAAACATTGTGGACCGTATCTTAGCCATTGCCATTCGAGTCTCCTATTCAACTTAACTTGGTTAGTAAAGATTTGAGATCACGATCGTTTCACTCTGGATGCAATCGAGATCGGTAAGCTCGTGGCGCGACCCGCGGCGGCCCGCACCTTGGTTAGTCTAAGCCCGCCATCTGTGTTCCTCTGGCTATCGAAAGGTGGTGCACTTTCGCGTCTGAACGTATGAAGGCTGGATGAACCGCTGCGCTCTTTTTAAGAGAGCTAGTTCGCGTTCACAGAGCTAGTTCGCGGGAGTGGGGGCGGCGGTAGGCTTCTTGGCGGACGAGGGCTTGGCGGACTTGGCGGCTAGTTTCTTTTTGTTGAAGTCGCGAACGATGCGGGCTACGTAGGCTTTGGTTTCGTAGTAGGGCGGGACTCCGTTGTATTGCTCGACGCGCTGCGGCCCGGCGTTGTAGGCGGCGAGGGCTTTGATGAGATCGAAGTTGTAGCGTTCGAGGAGTTCGCGGAGATAACGCGTGCCGGCTTCGACGTTAGCTTGGGGGTCGAAGGCATTCTTCACGCCGAGTTGGGTGGCGGTCTGGGGCATGAGCTGCATTAATCCCTGGGCGCCTTTGGGGGAGACGGCGCGAACATTGAATCCGCTTTCGGCGCGGATGACGCTGGTGACGAGATCGGGATCGAGGCGGTAGGTTCCGCTGGCGTCCTTTACGGCCTGGGTGAGATCGAAGGAGTGCGGGAGGGTCGCGGGTGGGGGATTGGTGGGCGGAGTTGGAGAGTCGGGGATGGACTCGAAGTGATCGATTTCGGCGGTGGGGATGTCGACGAAACTGGATTGATCTCCGTCGATGTAGAGGCGGGTGACGG
>DATNKA010000034.1:0-3507 GCA_035603655.1 Candidatus Acidiferrales bacterium
CGCACCAGCGCGTGAATATAAACCTGGCGGAAGGGGACGCTGTCATTCTTCTTATCAGCCCAGCCACTCGCCTTCTTGATCGCTCGATCCTGTTCGTGCCCCTGCATGAAGTGGCAGCCAAACATGATCATACGGGCGACCCAGAAGAACAGAATTTCGTAGGCGGTGATGAGCAGCGTGGTCGGATAGAAAACCGCCTGGTCGCGCGTTTTTTCCGGCCAGCCCAAGGTCGTGAAAGGCAAGAGACCTGAGGAGAACCAGGTGTCGAGCACGTCGGAAACCTGCTCCAGCTTGGTGCTGCCGCACTTCGTGCAGGTTAGCGGCTCCTCGCGGGCGACGATCACATGTTTGCAATCGTCGCAGGTCCAAGCCGGAATGCGATGCCCCCACCACAACTGGCGCGAGATGCACCAGTCGTAGATGTTATTCATCCAGTTCAGATAAATCTGTCTGTAATTTTCCGGGACGATGGTGATCTCGCCGCTCTCGACGGCTTCGATTGCTTTTTGTGCGAGCGGCTGAATTTTTATGAACCACTGCTCGGAAAGGCGTGGCTCGACTACGGTTCCGCAGCGATCGCATTTTCCGAGGGAGAGTGCGTAGTCCTTCTCGGCGACGAAAAATCCTTGCTCCTGCAGATCGGCCAGCACGCGCTTGCGGGCCTCGTAACGGTCGAGGCCGGCGTACGCCCCGGCGTTTCGGTTCATGTGGGCGTGCTCGTCCATCACGTCGATCTGCGGCAGGTTGTGCCGCTTGCCCGCCTTGAAATCGTTGGGATCGTGCGCCGGCGTCACTTTCACTGCGCCGGTGCCGAACTCGGGTTGAGCGAGTTCATCGACAATGATGGGAATCTCGCGATTCATCAGCGGCAGCAGAACCTTTTTCCCGTGGAGATGCTGGTAGCGTTCATCTTTCGCATTGACCGCGATCGCGGTATCGCCGAGCATTGTTTCTGGCCGCGTGGTCGCGACTGTGATGAATTCTGAACTGCCCACCACGGGATAACGAATCTCCCAAAGCTTTCCGGCAACGTCTTCGTGCTTCACTTCGAGATCGGAGATCGCGGTCTCGCAGCGTGGACACCAGTTGACGATATATTTGCCGCGATAGATCAAACCTTCTTCATACAGGCGGACGAACACTTCGCGCACGGCACGGGAAAGAGTTTCGTCCATGGTGAAATATTCGCGGTCCCAATCGACTGAGGCGCCCAGGCGTTTCATCTGGTCGAGGATCGCGCCGCCGTAGAGTTGTTTCCACTCCCACACGCGCTCGATGAATTTTTCGCGGCCCAGGTCGCGACGCTTCTTGCCTTCTTTGGCGAGTTGGCGCTCGACCATCATCTGGGTAGCGATGCCGGCATGGTCCGTACCGGGCAGCCACAGGGTGATGAAGCCGCGCATGCGATGCCAGCGGACGATGATGTCCATCTGCGTCTGGTTGAGCATGTGGCCCATATGCAGGCGGCCGGTGACGTTAGGCGGCGGCAACAGTAGAGTGAAGACTGGACGAGTTTCGCCTTCCGGCGGCGTGGGGACAGAGAAAAGTTTTTCTTTGATCCAGTACTCGGCCCAGCGGGTTTCAATCGCACCGGGCTCGTAGGATTTTGGCAGGTCGTGGGGCATCTGTTAGTTGCCAGCGGTGAGGCATCGGTGAAAGACCCTTAACACAGGGGGACACAGAACATCTACAGGGAACATCTTTTCTCTGTTTCTACCTGGCCTATGCGGTTAGGACGATAGCTGTCAATACTGATGAAGTTTGATCTTACAGGCGCGGGAAAAGAAGGGTCAAACGGGCAGAGGGGTGAGAACACAACGGGATGGAATATGCACCTAACTAACTGGTAAACACCTGTTTCCCGTTCGGGAAAAAATGCAGTGCGAGCGTTGCACTCTGCGGGCGCGGAAGGGGGGCAGGAGCGAACCGGTCGGACTAATTGGTGAGAACAGGACGGGATGGAAATGCACTTCCTCGGGGGCTGTTCTGAAAATCGAGTCGGCTACCCATTTTCCAGAAGTCATAACCAAGCGAGATGGTTTATTTGGTGTGCAGCAGGACGGACCTCGTAACGTGGCGCACTGCACGCGAAGGCTGTACTGGCTGCCTCTGTTGCGCGCGGGGATTTACGTCAACTGGTGAATCAAGTTGTCTTGCTGAGCGATACTGACGCGAAGCTGATCTGCGGTTATAGGGCAACTGAGGCGGCTCGCTGATCGAAGTCAAGTCGACGATCGCAATTCCGTTGCCGGTAATGGCAACCAAAATGTTATCGATACCGTCATCAACGAGCGCGTCGTAGTTAGGTGAGAGCGTGACCGGAAGCGAGATGCGTTCAGCAGATTGCCGAGTATGCCGTCGAATACGTCAATGCCATTGGTAGAAGGCTGGAAGAGCAGTCGGCCATCCGGGCTGAACTTTGCGCCGTAAACGTCGGAAATGTTCAGGATTTCCCGATCGTTCAGCGCATAGTACGACTCCGCCTCCAAGTTGAAATCGTACAAATATGAAGTGGCGGTGATCTATGGGAGAAAAGTAATGTGCAGCACGTTGGAGGCTATGCGGATGGCGGTCTCATCCTTGCCGCCTTTAGTGCGAGAGAAAGGAGTCAGTTCTGGTACGCGTCGAATTCCTTACGCGAGATGCGAACCCACCTGCCAGGTGTATTCGGGTCGGCACGAAAATAAAGTCCGGGAGAGAGCCAGTCAGTTCCGTCTTCAAAATACAGTGTGTTAATCCCGATCGCACATGTCGTCACGCTTGAGGAGGGCCGTCTACTCTCAATCATTTTCTTTATACGTTGAACGTCTTCGACGACGGGCACTGTCACCTCCTGGCTGGGATCCACTAGGATCGGAACGCTGGGGACATCGTCGGGCCTCCGGCCCTCGCGGACGCCTCGCGGTCGTAGGCCGATCGAGATTCGGGCCATAACGGCCAAGTGCTCCGCAGTTGCGCCACCGGTCTCTGGGAAGCGCAACTGGCCCGCGACAAAAACGATTTTCTTCGCCGACATGTTCTCAATCACAATACCGATCTGGCCGAACCAATCGTCGCCCGCCGGGAAAGGTATGCCAGGCTTAACTTCCACACCGTCTAGCGTCAGCTTGACAACGCTTACTAGATCGTTGGGGATCGAGGGCTCGAGTGTCACGGTTCTGGGAGATGTCGCACTTCCGCCTTGCGCGAAGGCGACGGAGAGCGAGGCTAGGAGTGTGCAAATTACAGCTAGGTATCGCACCGAGTTTTTTCCTTTGCTTTGTTAGCTTGTTAGCTCAGCTTTACTGAGAAACCAGACGCAAGCCGTCTATTCGTATGAAGGTTGTTTGCGAGAGCTGTGCGACAAATTATAGCCAGTAAACTGGTGATCGCGGTAGGGACACCGGTTTCCCGGCGCCCCCCGCACGGACCCGGACGGGCGCTGATTAGCGCATCCGGTTCTTATCTCGGATGAGTGGCGGCGAAGCGTGCATCAGGAAAGGGATGGAGCGCACGCGGTTGAGGAAG
>DATNKA010000035.1:0-2115 GCA_035603655.1 Candidatus Acidiferrales bacterium
GATTTTGAAGAGGCGGGATCCGGGCTCAAGTACAGCCTTTGCGACAAGGACGCGAGGCTGGCCCCCGAGTCCTCAACCAGGTTCATGATCTCGAGCAGCACGTCTTCCCTCACGGCTGCGAATTCGTTGAAATCCTGGGTCAATACGTAACAAACCAGTTCCACATTAAGAGCGCTGGAAGTAAGTTCGATAAGGCGGACACGGACCGAATTGCTCTCGATCTTGGGGTTGCCGTTCAGCACGCGGCGCATTTCGGAAAGCACGGTGCGGACATGCTCCTGCGACGTGTCGGTGTGCAGACCCAGAACGGTTTTGAAAAGCATCTTGTCGCGCCGGCTCAGATTCTCCACATTGATGGTTGCCACCGTGCCATTGGGGATGGCGAGCAGGGTCCTCTCTTCCGTGCGCACGCGGGTGGAGCGAAGGCCAATATCCTCGACCGTGCCTGTGCGATCGCCGAACTTGCAGACGTCCCCGACGCGGATCACTTCATCACCTAAAACCGAGACACCGCCAAAAAGATTTTCGATGGTTTTCTGAGCACCGAAGCCGACCGCAAGGGTTCCAATTCCCACTCCGGCCAACGCGGTGGTCAGGTTGAAGCCGAGTACGCCTAGTACGAGGAATATCGCCATCACGAAAATAAACGCTTTGACGAGGCGTTCGCCGAGCAGCATCAGCGAGCCCGTGCCGCCGAGGCCGCGGGCCAGGGCCTGATTTCGTACACGCCGCAGGAACCAGCGAACCACTCGCCAAAGGATCCAGTTCGTACTGACAATGACCGCAACCGCCGTGACCTGCGTGTAGTAATGGCGTTGCAGTAGAGGCATGTCGAGGTAGGCGGCGAGAATCCTGTGGATGAGCGCACCTAGGAGCAACCATGCCGGCGCGGATACTGACTTTACCTCCACTTCCGAATGCCCATGTCGGCCTGCCCACCATCGCATGGGAATCTGCAGCGCCATCAACACCAGCCAGCCCGCGACCGCTGCGATGGGAATCAGCAGCAACAAGGCAAACCACTGCCACAACGGCATGCCGGCAAACTGATGCTTCACCACCCATTTGGGTAGTCGCGTTTCCACTTGGCGAGCTTCGACCTGGTCGTAAAGTTCGGGCACCTTGGTCAAAGTGTCGGAAGCGATCAGCCAGATCTTTCCTGCGTTCGCATCGGAAACGCGAATCAGTTCCAGGTCCGCTTCTACGTCGCCGGATGACATGGTTCCGAGCTTCTGACGGTCCCCGGGAACTCCGTCCTGCGGTGTGCCTTCGGGCTCTCTGCTTGGCTTCAAGTTGCCGGCGAAGGCGATGTCCATCACCGTCTTGAGCTTCTGCGCCAGTGCCTCGCCGTTAGTCTGGCGGCGTGCCGGGCTCATTTGCAGATATTGCGCGGCGATGGCATAGTTTCCCGACTGCGCCGCTTCCAGGAAACCGAAGATCGTGCCATCTGGGGTTTCGCGATTCAGCGTATCGGTTGCAGTTTTTGCTGCGGGCGCCTTGGATTGCGGCAGTTGTCCAAGCGAGCTCTGCATCGCGAAGGGCGCGCAGAGCACAATCGTCAAAGCAAGAAGAGTAGTTCGTCTCAGGAAACTGGACATGGGTTTATTCCGGGCTGGCGCGGGCAGACGAATGCCGCCCTGACAAAGTGAGAGTTTATTGTAGCGGAACTGGTTGCCAGCGAAGCGCTCCCCGCCTTCGAATCCGGAATTATCCGCGCTTAGGCCGAAACACGTGGGTGCTCGTGCCGAAGAAAACTTCCGCCGACTCCATCACGGTTTCGGAAAGTGTAGGATGAGGATGGATCGTCATCGCCACATCGCTTGCCAGCGCAGCCATTTCGATAGCCAGCACTCCCTCGGCGATCAGTTCGCCGGCGCCGGCACCAACAATTCCAACCCCCAGAATGCGCTCGGTGTGCGGATCGATGATCAGCTTGGTCATTCCGTCTGGACGGTCGATAGTAACCGCCCGTCCCGATGCCCCCCAGGGGAATTTCGCAACTTTGATTTCACGTTTTTCTTTTTCCGCCTGAGTTTCGGTTAAACCGCACCAGGCGACTTCCGGATCGGTGAAAACTACCGCGGGAATGGCGTGCGGTTCGAAAGCGACCTTATG
>DATNKA010000036.1:0-4472 GCA_035603655.1 Candidatus Acidiferrales bacterium
CTCCCAACGCGCCTGCACCGCTCGACGGTCCGTTTCTTGCGCGGCAGGACACGGCAACCGGCACGCTTACCCTCCGTCCCATCAAGCCTTTGAAGATCGAGAATACTTATCTGTTCGAGCGCCTGCGGACGATTGGCAGCAACCGCGGCATCTTCGATGACCACATCGTGCGCAGCAAATGGAACTGGCAGTTTACGCCGCAACTCTCCCTGCGCTTGATTTTGCAATACAACTCCCTGCTGGCGAACACGCCCGGAACCACCGATCTGTATACCTATCTGCCAACCTCCCGGCAGTTCAACGCCGACCTCCTGCTTACCTATCTGGTGCATCCAGGTACGGCGGTGTATGTAGGTTACAACAGCGATTTACAGAACCTGAATGTGGTCCCCGGCGTCGGCGTGTTCAGTACCGCGAAGGGGTATTTAAATGACAGCCGTCAGTTTTTCGTGAAGGTTTCCTATCAGTTCCGGTTTTAAGCCCGCCAAGCCGTTCCGGGATTGCTGAATCCTGGGGCATTCCGGTAGAATCTAAGGATTCGTATCGAGGTCTGAACCCTATGAAAGCAGCCATTCATCCCGCTTACAACGAAATTCGAGTGCATTGCGCGTGCGGCAATGCCTTTGTTACCCGCTCCACTCATAAGGGCGACATCAGCGTAGAAATTTGCTCCGCCTGCCATCCGTTCTTCACCGGCAAGCAGAAGCTTATGGATACCGCCGGGCGGGTTGAGCGGTTCCGTCGCAAATACGCCAAGAATGCACCCGCGCCCGCCAAGGTTGAGGCTTCGAAGAACTAAGTTCTGGGCTGCGGTGTAACGCTTGAAAATTTGGCCCTCGCCGTGCGGCGGGGGCTTTGGTTTTGGAAGGCCAAGTAGAATAGAGCCGTGCGCAAAATGTGGGACAATCCGGTCTCGTGGGGGGCGGACATTCCCTTCGACAAGCTCAGGGCAGACTTTGTCCGCCAATCGCCAGTTCCCGGAGGGCTTTCCATCGGCAGCGTCAAAATTGCTCCCGCCACAGTCCTCGCACCCATGGCGGGAGTTACGGACACGGTTTTTCGTCGCTTCATACGAAACCTCGGCGGCTGCGGTCTCATCATGACCGAGTTCACTTCGGCTGACGGCGTGCTCCGAAAGAAAGATCAGAAAGCTAAGCGCTATCTCCATTTTTATGAAGACGAGCATCCGATTTCGGCGCAGCTTTTCGGCAGCAATCCGCAAGTCATGGCGGAGGCAGCGCGCATGGTCGAAGGCTTAGGCTTCGACCTGGTGGATTTGAACCTGGGCTGTCCGGCGAAAAAGGTGGTGAAGTGCAACGGAGGGTCCGGTCTGCTGCGCGATCTTCCCGCGATCGGCCGTATTTTCGAAGCGGTGCGCGCTGCGGTGACAATTCCTTTCACCGTGAAGTTCCGCGCCGGTTGGAGTGATGACGAGATAGTGTGCGTGGAACTGGCGCGCATGGCGGAATCGTGCGGGTTGGCGGCGGTCGCGTTGCACGCGCGCACCCGCGAACAAGGTTATAGCGGCCAGGCGCGCTGGGAGTGGATCACCGCGGTAAAAGACGCAGTGAAGATTCCGGTGATCGGCAACGGCGACATCCGCACCCCGGAAGATGCCTGTGCCATGGTCACGCAGACTGGATGCGATGCGGTGATGATCGGACGGACCGCGCCGTCGAACCCGTGGATCTTCCGGCAAATTCAGCAGTATTGCGCTGGGATGGAGAATGTCGCCTGGGAAAATGCTCATGTAGGGACGGCCGCTCCTTCGACAGGCTCAGGGCAGGCTCTCGGCTGTCAGGTCGAGCCAAGCTCGACCGGTCTTGATGCTGGCATGTTATTAGGTGCAAAGCCATCGGGCCTTTGGCCCGACGGACATCCCAGGGCGGCGGGCGCCACATGGTCCTCGCCAGAAACCTCAGCATTCGGCAAGCCCTATGACCACCCCACCGAAGCTGACCGCTACCAGATGATTCGCACCTACTTCCAGATGTTGATCGAAGAAGAACTTCCAGATGCCGTTGGCAAGATGAAGCAGTTTGCCTCCTGGTTCACGCACGGGGTCCCAGGCGGAGCAGGTCTGCGCAAGACGATCTATGAGTCGAAGTGCGCGCTGGAAATCCTGGGTAGGGTAGAAGATTTCTTCGAAGCCAGACTGCAGCCGTGTGGCGCGGGCGCCCCTTCGACGAGCTCAGGGCAGGCTCCCGCCCGGGAAACGGCGGATTCAGCACTCTTAATAGATCCGCCGGCCTACTTCATCTGATCGAGGATCGATCCTACGATTCCCCCCACCACCCCGCCCTGCACGGTTTCTCTTCTTGTCTCGTGAGGCATGTATTCGGAGAGGGCATGCGCGAGCTTCGATATCGGGAGCGTTTGCAGCCAGATTCTTCCCGGACCGGTTAGTGCGGCGAGAAAGATTCCGTCGCCGCCGAAGATCATATTCTTGATGCCCGGCACGGTCGTAATTTGAAACGACACGCTGGATTGGAACGCTCCCACGTGGCCAGGATGTACTCGCAGGGTCTCGCCCGGCAGAAGGTCGCGCACGACCAGTTCACCGGACAGCTCGAGCCACGCGATGCCTTGTCCGCTGGCCCGCTGCAGCAGAAAACCGTCGCCGCCGAAAATCCCCGCACCCAGCGACTGCTGGAAGCCGACGCCGATTTGAATCTGCGGCGTGGCGCAGAGAAAGCCGTGGCGATGAATCATATATTCATGTCCAGGCGAAACTTCTACGGGAACGATGTGTCCGGGAAGTTTGGTGGCGAAGGCGACCTCGCCGGCAGCGCCAATGGCGCGGTATTCGCTCATGAAGATCGATCCTCCGCCAGCCACGCGATTGAGCACGCCGAAGAGTCCCCCGCCGCCGCCGAACTGGGTGTGCGTGGTCATCTGAATTGAACTGCCCATCCAGGAGAGTTCTCCGGCCTCGGAGATAATCGATTCATTGGGCTCGAGGACAAACTCGAGTACGGGCATGGTGGTGCCGGTGATGCGGCTTTGCATGGGATCTCCTCCTGAGTAGCAGTGTCTGGGCGCAGGTCGCGCAGTATCGCTCACGCGACGAAAACCCCAACTACTCAAGCTTCCCTGGGGTAACCCCAGAGAAGCCAAACCAAGCCCGAGAGCTTAGTCCAACCGAGCTTGGAGCATTCCACCGCGCGGAAAACAATATAGCAGCTTGCCCTGATTCCTATCCTGAACTGAAACCCCTAGCCAGCAGCTTCCCCGCCTCATCCGTCTCCACATACGCCCAGGGCGTCTTCGGATCGTGCGTGAAGACGTTCAGCCACTTCTCCGGAATCGCTTTCGCGTAGTACTGCTTCTTGCTCTCGATGGTCTGCAGAGGGTAGAGATCGAACGCCATGCCCCAGGCGATGTCGATGTGCGCGGTGGTGGGGATGAGGTCGGAAATGTAGCAGGCAATCGCAGGGGCTGAAGCCCCGTTCTCATCCTGAGCGGCTGAGGGCACGGCTGGAAGCCGCGCCCTTTCAATGCCAGCACCATGCGGCACGGCGGAACCCCTGCCCTTTCCCGGGCGGCCGTCGACGATTACGGCTTGCATGTGCGCGGTATGGCCGGGGAAGGTTTTCACTGAGATGCCGGGAACAATTTCCTCGCCGCCTTTGAGCAGCGTCATCTGGCCGCTTTGGACCAGCGGGTCGTAGTTGTCGGGAATGTAGCTGATGGAGTCGCGCTCGCTGGGCTTGCGCGCATATTGCCATTCTCCTTCCGGGGCATAGTATTTCGCGTGCGGAAACGTGGGGACGATCTTTCCCCGTCTATCGCGCACGGTATTCCAACCGCAGTGGTCGAAGTGCAGATGCGTGTTGATGACGATATCGATATCTTCAGGCACGATTCCACCGGCCGCGAGACTTGTGAGCAGCTGCGCGGGCTGGCCATAGAACTTGACCATGCGCTCCGACAACTTATTGCCCATGCCGGTTTCGACCAGGACATTTTGCTTTCCGGTACGGATCAGCAGAGAGTTAAGTCCCGCCTGCACGTAGTTTTTTTCATCGGCAGCCGCTCTGCGCGACCACATGATCTTGGGGATCACGCCGAAAAATGCGCCGCCATCGAGCGGGTAAGTGCCGTCGGAAAAGATGTTGAGTTCAAAGTCCCCGAGAGTCAGCCTTGGCATACAGACAGTGTGCCACAGCGCCCCCGCCGCTGAAGCCCGCCTCTCTATTGGCACCTAGTCAACAGGGCTGATGCCATGGCCTACCCAAAACGTTTTACCACCAAGGACCGCTAGCCTCCAGGTCCATCGTTGGAGACATACTGTTCGAGCGATTCCAGTTCTCGGCTGAGATCCTCGACGCGCCACTCCAGCAGATTACGAATCGAAAGAATTCCGAGCAGCTTGCCATTGTCGTCGGCGACGGGCAGATGGCGGAAGTGGCGCTCGAGCATAGTATGGAGCGCTTCGCCGGGACCGGTACGCCGGGTGGCCATTTCCACCG
>DATNKA010000037.1:0-5057 GCA_035603655.1 Candidatus Acidiferrales bacterium
TGACGCTCTGCCTCTTCTGTCCGCGCTCGCCGGGCCGGTCGCTCCGGAAAAATGGCGTGGCGCGCTGCCCCTCACCTATCACATCGGCCCCGGCCCCGCCAAAGTCCATCTCAAAGTCACATCGAACTGGGACCTAAAGCCGGTCAACGACGTCATCGCAACCCTGCGCGGGTCCGGCGCTCCCGATCAATGGGTGATTCGCGGCAATCACTTCGACGCCTGGGTCAACGGCTCCGACGATCCCCTCTCCGGCATGTCCGCCGTACTTGAAGAAGCACGCAGGCTCGGTGAACTGCATAAGCAAGGATGGACGCCGAAGCGCACCATCATCTACTGCGCCTGGGACGGCGAAGAACCTGGACTCCTCGGTTCCACAGAATGGGTGGAAACTCACGGCGACGAGCTACAAAAGCACGCCGCCGCCTACATCAATTCCGACAGCAACGGCCGGGGGTTCTTTCATGCCTCCGGTTCTCACGATCTCGAGAAATTAACCAATGACATCATTCGCGAGATTCAGGATCCCGAGAAAAACATTCCTGTCTGGCAACGGGCTCGTTTCTCCCGCATCGCCAATGCCAAGAACCAGGAAGAGCGCGCGGAGATTCGCAAGCGCGCGGAACTAACCATCGGATCACTCGGAGACGGTTCCGACTATGCGTCGTTCCTCGACCATGCCGGCATCTCTGCGCTGAACATCGGCTACGGCGGAGAAAACGACGCCGATTCCTACCATTCCGTGTACGACGATTTCTACTGGTATACCCACTTCGTCGACACCGATTTTTCCTACGGACGCGCTTTGGCGCAAACCGGTGGCACCACCGTGATGCGCGTGGCGGATGCCGACATCATCCCCTACGAATACTCAGGTATGGCCGAAACCATCGGGAAATATGTGACTGAGCTGGAAAAACAGCTCAAGGAAAAACAGGACGAAATCGCTGAGCGCAACCTCGAACTGAAGGAAGGAGTCTTCTCCTCTGTTGCTGATCCACGCAAGACTTCCGTCCCCCCGCCGCAAGAAACCACGCCGCCCTATATGAACTTCGCTCCTTTAAAGAATGGGGTGGAATCCATCAAGCGCAGCGCCGAGCGCTACCAGGCTGCCGTCGTGAAAGCCCTGGCCCCTGACGCGCCCGCACTTTCGGCGCAAGTCCTGGAGTCGCTGAACACGGATCTTCTCAAAATCCAGCGCACCTTCCTGGCCGAACGAGGACTCCCGGAGCGCCCGTGGTTCAAGCATCAGGTATACGCGCCCGGCGCTTACACCGGATACGGCGCCAAACCCATAGCCGCCGTCCGCGAATACATGGACGCCAAGAAATGGACGGAGGCCGAAGCTCAGGTGCCTAGCGTCGCGAAGGTGCTCGAAGATGTCGCCGCGGCGATCGGCAGAGCAGCCGACAACCTGGAAGCCGCGACCTCCTCGGCACACTGATGGTCGGAGAAGCACTTCTTTGCTGCTGTGGGCCTCCGCGAGCCAAAGCTTGTGAGACCGTCATAGATTGCAAGTCATTGATAGGTAACAGCACGGCCACAACGTGTTCATGCGCAAGCAGTGCAATTACACTCACGAATCGGGCTTGGCCGGTCCGGGTTCTGGCGGAGTCAAGGGCAAACCGGAGATCGAGAAACGGCAGGTTGTTAGGGAGCTACAATGATCTTGCCGGGCGAAACGGAAGCGGGCACTGAGGGACGCAACCATGCCAAGGTGATAGGCCGGGGGCCCATCGAGACGATGATCGGCAGTGCAGAAAAGGACTCCTGCCTTGAAGGGCGATTTGCCGCTGCCCCCGTCTTAACGTCTTAACTCGAATACGACCGAAGGACTTCTCGCGTCTTAGGCCTGGACACTCGCTTTCCGGGTTCCCTCCTCGTCGGAGATCACGCTACCCCGGGTTTGGTGTCCAGCAGTCGCCAAATTATTTTCCACCTCCGATTCCTGACCATCCTGATCGCTGTTCTTGCCGCCTCCGATCACTGATCGCCTTCGGCCGCCTTCGGCCAGGAATGCTTGACAGTTTCTCCACATGAGCGTACATTGTACGTACGTTGAGAGCCTAGTGTACATACAGAGGGTCGCTACATGCCAGCAACTGCAGCACGCAAGAAACGATTGCAAAGGTTCAATGTTCGAGTCAGCGATAGAGAAGCGAGGCTGATTCGCCTTGGCGCAGAACGTCGTGGTGTGAACATCACGAGCTTCATATTGGAGAGCGCCTGCGTGAGGGCAGAACAGGAGATCGCCGACACGCGCTCTTTCAAGCTCAGTGCGAAAGACTGGCAAAAGTTCAGCGAGGCCCTAGACAGACCCGCACAGTTGAAGCCCAGACTCAAGAGGCTGTTTTCAGAATCCACTCTCCTCGAAGAGAGCTGATGAACCACCAAAAACCCCCGCTATCGAAGGTGGAGGCGATCTCGGAGTCACACGATGTGAGCCGGTTCGATTGTGGGGATCACGAGTCTCTCAATGATTGGCTCAAACGCTTCGCCCTTACAAACGAAAGGAACGAATCCGCGCGAACTTACGTTGTTCATCGCAACAGTTTGGTAGTCGGATACTATTCAATCTCGGCTGGCAGCGTGTCTGTCGAGGAAGCTCCGGCCCGGATTTCCAAGGGTCTTGCAAGGCATGCCATCCCAGTCATTTTGTTGGCAAGGCTAGCCGTCGATAAACTCGAGAAAGGCGCTGGGTTGGGGAAGGCGCTTTTGAAAGATGCTCTGGCGCGAATCGCTCAAGCGGCGGACATCGTAGGAGCTCGTGCAGTTCTCGTCCACGCGATAGACCCGCAAGCACGAACGTTCTACGAGCATTTTAATTTCGAGGCGTCAGCCAGCCACGAATTGCACCTGATGTTGCTAATGAAAGATCTTCGCAAGGCGTTGCAATAGACCGACATTCTTGCCGACTTCGAACTCGACGAGTGTACCTTGAAATCCGTAAGCAGAGCCTTTTGGCTCGGAATTACCTTGCAAGTGGTTGGAAATAAAAGCCAAGAAAATCTGGCGGAGAGGGAGGGATTCGAACCCTCGGTACAGGTGTTAGCCCGTACAACGGTTTAGCAAACCGCCGCATTCGGCCACTCTGCCACCTCTCCGACTTTGTTTACAACAAGTTACCAACGTCATCTATCCCACGGCATCCCACATTTGATAAACTCCAGTTGTCTAGTAAAAAGGAGCAACCAACATGGGACGCACCCAAGAGGGTCAATTGCGGAAAAGATTTGGTGCTTGGCATCTTGTGTACTATATCACTGCACCTGACGGCTCTCGCAAGCAAAAGTCTCACCGGCTCTGCGACGATAGCCTAATCAAATCCCAAGCCAAACAACTCCGCAACGAGTTCCTGCGGACACAGGTAAACATCGGAATCGAGAACGCAGGCCCGATGGGTGTAGTTGTTTTTTGGGATAGCGTGTACCTGCCCTTCATCGAATCAACCAACAACCTCAAGCCGAGCACGGTGCACGGTTATAAACAGGTGTGGAACCAACATCTGAAGTTGCACTTCGGCACGATGCACCTTTCCGAGTATCGCACCCACATGATGAGTGTATTTCTAACCGGGTTGGCAAAGACTCTCAGACCTCGCACCTTGAATGCAATCAAATGGCTTGCCAGCGCGATATTCGCGCACGCGGTTGCTACCGGCAAATGTGAAGCGAACCCCATCAGGGATGCAAAAGTGCTTGGCAAGACGTTGGGCCATGGTGATACCAAATCGTACACGCTCGAACAGATGGAAAACGTCATCACCGCGTTGGTTGACCACGTTGATGCTCAGTTGGTGATGGCGCTATCGTTCTTCGCTGGTATGCGTAAGGGTGAGATTCAAGGGTTGCAGTGGGGTGACATTGATGGTGAGTTCATCCACGTGCGGCGTGCCTTCAGCCGTGGTGTTGCCGGTACACCGAAAAGCAAGAAATCGCTTCGCGCCATTCCTCTCATTCAACCTGTGCGCGGCCTGCTGATGTTGTGGCGAAGCAAAGCCGGTGATGGGGTTGCGTGGGTCTTCCCAAACAGCGAAGGCAAGGCTTGGGACATGGCAGACTTTGCAACCAAGGTCATCAAGCCTGCACTCAAGAAGGCAGGCATCGAATGGAAAGGCTTCCACGCAGGCAGACGCGGCGTAGGCACCGCACTGAAAGCCCTGACAGGCAACAGCAATGCAGGCCGTGACTTGCTAGGTCACACAACCACGCGGGTCACCGAAGAACACTATGAAGACCGGATGCCTTTGGAAATGTTGAAGGGTATGAAGCTTTTGGAAGAGAAGGTTAAATAATAACCGTGCCCATCTGTGCCCCTGCTGTTCCCAACACGTTCGTACTATCGACACAAGACGGCTGACAGGCGAAGCTGACGGCATGCTAGTTGACATTGAACTTCGGGAACGGTTGAGTTACTACTGCATGGTCACAAGGCAAAGGCAAGAGAAGGCCGCTAACCTCGCGATACGCTCGGCTACCCTTTGAGAGATAGACCGTTTGAGAAGCTCTCGCGCTTCTTTTTCAAAATGTGCAACAGCAGGTGAGTTTCCCATGTTGTTTCACCTCATGTCGATCATCACACCTCTTGGTGACCGATTGACCGCAAAGTTGATGTTGTTCTGAAGGGCAACGCTTGCCAACGATCAGAGGCCGAAATACTTTTCCAGTAGGCCAAACCAATCGTGCAAGTTGTCGCATTTGACTTCAGGCTGCCCAACAGGTTTGACCCAGCAGGCGATGACTTGGAATTTATCGGGCTTCCATTCAAGTCTTTGAATGAAGCCGCCCATTCCCTTGCCCCCGAATGCGTCTTCCACTTGATAATGGTGTTCTACGTACTTGATGGAATCCCCCTCTGAGTAGGAATACTGGAAATAGCAGGTGGTGACATCAGGATCATAGTGGCTGCCGCCTATCTGAAAGCTTTCCCGTTTCGGCACGTTTTGCTCTGCCGCGTACTCATTGAGCCTTTTGTGGGCCTGTTCGTCGCACATCTTTTGCTCAGCGAGTGGAGCATGCTTGCTTGTCTGAGCGAGAGTTTGTACGCATGACATTGTCATC
>DATNKA010000038.1:0-2682 GCA_035603655.1 Candidatus Acidiferrales bacterium
TGCAGGGTATCAAAATCCTGATGCCGGTTGCTTTCGTCGCGATGACGTTCGCTACCGGGATCTACCGCTTGAACGTTGTGTTCGTTCCACTTTTAGCCGCCGTTGTTGGGTATCTCCTGCCTGAACTTTGGCTGATGTGGAGAGTTCAGGCTCGTCAACATCGGTTGCGCCTGGCGCTGCCGGATGCCCTGGACATGCTCGTCATTTGTGTGGAAGCCGGTCTGGGACTAGATCAGGCGCTCATGCGGGTGGCGCAGGAACTACGCATTACTCATCCGCACCTTAGCGAGGAGTTGCAGTTGGTGAATATGGAGATGCGGGTCGGCAAAACCAGGCTCGAAGCCATGAGGGAACTTGCTCGACGGACAGGCGTCGAAGACATCAAGGCGCTCGTGGCCATGTTGATCCAGACGGAACGGTTCGGAACCAGCATAGCGCAGTCGCTGCGGGTTCACTCGGATGACTTGCGCATGAAGCGGCGTCAGCGCGCGGAAGAAATGAGCGCTAAAACCACCGTAAAGATGGTGCCGCCATTAGTGTTTTTTATCTTTCCGGCTTTGATGGTAGTGATTTTGGGTCCCGCAGTGATCACTTTGATGAGGCAGTTTTTACCAGCCCTCAACAAATGAAGGTGGCAGTACCGATCTTTCGAAGTTCGTAAGATCGAATATTAAAACAAAGAGGAGAAGTCAATGGATAGCATAACGCTGATTCGGTTGGTAGCAGGTGCATTGGCAGTGGTGGTTTTGTTCATTATCATTTGGCGCCGTAAGCGGAAGATCGTCGAGTAGTGGCGTAAGCATAGAAGAGACTTGGAGACCTTGTGATGACCGACGCTCGTGAGGG
Source organism: Candidatus Acidiferrales bacterium (assembly GCA_035603655.1). Classification (GTDB taxonomy): domain Bacteria; phylum Acidobacteriota; class Terriglobia; order Terriglobales; family Acidobacteriaceae; genus Sulfotelmatobacter. Next base: position 847 of record DATNKA010000038.1, read on the forward strand.
TGCAAACGGCAGACCCATGCCTGGCAAAGCTCAAACTCAAAATGGTCACGTCTACATCTACAACAAGACGAGAGAGACATTTGTGGCTACGGAGGCTACCGTTGCCGACAGTTACCTCCGCCGTCTAGTGGGACTGCTCGGTAAGACAAAGCGCTGGGCGCAACTCGGCCGCGGCCTTTGGATCGTGCCTTCTCGTGGGGTTCACACCATCGGAATGCTTTTTCCGATTGACCTCATTTTTCTCAGCAAGGAAAAGGAAGTCGTTCATGTGGAGGAGCACGTACGCCCATTTCGAATCTCGGCGGTCTCGCTGCGAGCGATGAGCGTCTTGGAGCTTCCGGCGCACACGATTTACCGGACCGGTACCCAAGTAGGTGACCGCCTGGAAATCACGCGACCAAACAAATAAACTTCGCGGAGGCGAAAGGTGGCCGGCATGCCCCTATCCGCCTTCACCTAATCACGCAGCGGATACGCCAGCGCCGCCGGTGCACGCAGGGTGCATTCGATCGCGCTCGCGAAAGCTTGGGTGGAAGATGAAAAACTGCAATTTAACTAGAATTTCAATTCTATTTCTCACATTTTGTCTGCCGGTGCTTGCTCAGCCACGGTCAGCGGGTGGCCCACGCAAGTGGTTCCACAACAATCACCCGGAGAGATCGAATCCACATTACAAGGATAGCGTCCACAAGTCGGCACACAACCATCACCGATCAGGCAACCACAAGAAGCCGTAGCCTTCCGGCCCCAGATATTCGCAAGTGGCGCGATTCTTCGCTTATTCGAGTCAAAACGCGAAGCTGAAACCTATCTGGCAGCTCTAGGGGCAAAGGGTTGCTCTTACGGAGAAGAAGGAGTATAAAAGGTACCCAAGCTCTTTACACTCTCGAACGCCTAAACGCTCTGCGAAATAGAAGGTCCTGCCATGAAGACGATTTTGACGGGTCTGTGGCGACATGACTCTGGTGATGATGTCGCCGAATATGCGCTGCTCGTGGCTATGATTGTTCTGGTCGTTTTAGTCGCGGTGTACAGCTTTGGAATGTCCAACGGCAAACGAATCAATGACACTGCAACTACCCTTTCGAATAGTGCCTCCGGTGGCGCAAGTGGCGGAAGTGCCGGCCAGTCCGGTGGGACTAGCCAAGGTGGGAGCGGCGGCCAGCCCGGTGGCAGCGGTCAGGGCGGTGCCGGGTCAGGTTCAAGCGGCGGTCAAGGCGGCACTGTCGGCGGGCAGGGTGGCGGCGTGCCGGCTGCACCGGTGACAGTCAAGTGACGCCCGACGCTCTTGACTCTACTCTTTCCTGGTCAGCAGTTTTCTAGTTCGGATTTGGCCGCATTACAAGTTGGCTGATCCAATCGTGAAGATTTTGCGTCTCGGGAACTGTAGTTCGAATTGCAGTTTTCAGCCTAACGCATGCCGCCCGATAGACTGCTTTTGAATTCCTCCGCAATGTCGGCACTTCCTCCCCCGTTTACGCGGTCGCCAATAGCCGGTATGACTTTCGGCATCTTGCCAACTAGGTAGCCTCGTTTGGGGGCTGTAATTCAGGAATTCCGGCCGCTAACGGCCTCAAAAGTAAAACGGCCTAGCGATGTTGGGATCGCTAAGCCGTTTCGGTTTCAGGAAGATAGCTGGTTGCGGGGGTTGGATTTGAACCAACGACCTCCGGGTTATGAGCCCGACGAGCTACCAGGCTGCTCCACCCCGCAGAAACATCATAGCGGATAGAGCGTAGGCGGTCAAACTTGACGCGAGAGTTTCAAAATTTTCTTTTCGCGCGTGGCTTTGCGGCGACTTGGTGCGGCACGAAAGGTTTTGTGTTGGGACGCGAA
>DATNKA010000039.1:0-3369 GCA_035603655.1 Candidatus Acidiferrales bacterium
GTGTTTTGCCCAGTATTTTTCGCCTTTACACGCTGGCCGTCATCTACCGCCGCGATATGCGGGAATTGCTGGCCTGGTACGGCGTTGACATGAATAATGTGGCCGCAGACCTCGGCATGATCGCTCCCCCGCGTTCCCATGTCTCCGAGGCGCTGGCGGCTTTATCCTCTGTGCAAATTCCGATCCGCATGGATCCGGCTTTTGACGAGCATCGCACCAGCAACCTGGGGCGCATGGTCGAGCAGTGGGGATTGGTGCCGCTGTCCTATCTCGCTCAATTCGCACACAGCGATTTCACTTACGGCTATATCGGCAATCAGGATTTCACCATGTACCCGATTCTTCCGCCCGGCAGCTTCGTTCAGGTCGACGAAGGAAAAAATACGGTAGTGGAGGGAACGTGGCGGTCGGAGTATGAACGCCCTATCTACTTTGTAGAAACTCGCGAGGGGCACACCTGCTGCTGGTGCAGTATGCGGCGCGATGACGTGATCTTGCAGCCCCATCCGCTGTCGCCGGTGCAGGTGCGAGTCCTGCGCCATCCTCAGGAAGCCGAGATCATCGGTCAGGTTGTAGGGGTGGCTATGAAACTGACGGAGTGGCAGGCTTTCGGTCCTTCTCCAGCTTCGAAAGCGCAATCAGTACTGAATTAAGATGGCGCTCGGAAACAGCGTCATGCGGTGAGGGGAGCAGTTGTTTAAATTGGTCGCGCATACCTGCGATGTAAGTTCCCGCGTTCTGCTGGCCGGCTTGGCTCGACTGCTGCAAGTCTTTCTGTAAATCCGAAATCGGTGTCCGCAACACCCTGGACAATACCTCTGTGTGGGCCGCCTTCAAAGCGCGGTCCGACGATTCTTCTCCGTGAATCAGCGAGAGGCCCCAATGTTTGTACCCACCCTCCCGGCGGCGCAAAGAACCTAAGTATGTCAACTTGGCGAGCAATCCCGCGACCGCGGCCAAGGTGGTTTCTCGCAGGTCTTGCAAAGCTGACTTGATCGTCATTTCATACCGACTTCTTGTTACGAATTCCGAACAACTGAGGGCCAAAGGTACTCTTCCCAAGCAAGCATGAAGCATGAAAGTATCACGACTCGATTTCCCAATTCAAGGAGAAAACCAGCATGAAACGCACCCTACTGATCGTCGCCACAGTCTTGATGTTTCTCAATACAATAGTAGTTCCGACCGTGGCCCATGCCGACGGCGGCGGCGGCGGCGGCAACTGTTCCGGCAGCAGTGGGATGTGCCGGCCGTAGTCGTCAGCTGCAGGTTACGAAAAACGGACACGGCTCACAACGGTGTTGTTGGCAGAGGCTCGTAGCGTTATAGTACGCCGCTACGGTTATGTTGCAGCCTCACTCATTCTTGTGGCATTACTTGTGGGTTGCGCCCTGTATCCTCCTCCTGGTCCTTGCCCTCTTTATGTGGAGGCGGGGGCTGCACAGGGAGTTCCCTGCTTTCTTTTGCTACGTTATTTTTGAGGGCGCGGGAGGAGGCATCATCTATGCAATCGATGTTACTCCGGCGGTCTTCTCCGCTGAAGTCTACTGGCGGAGCTATTTCTTTTTCTCGATCGTTGAAGTGTTCATAAAATTTCTGGTTATCGGCGAGGTTTTTACGCACCTGTTACGTCACTACCCGTCGCTTGCCAGATTAGCGAAAGTGCTCATTAGCGGCCTCGGCGTCGTGCTTGTATTTACCGCGACCATTCTGGCAGCCTACGCCAGTCCCGCGGCCTTCTGGCTCATTTCTGCAACGCGCATCCTGGGGCGAAGCGTGAGCGTGGTGCAATGCGGCCTGATTCTTTTTCTTTTTCTTTTCGCTGCCCACTTCCACCTGCGGTGGCGCAGTCCCGTTTTCGGGATTACGCTGGGTTTCGGTATCGTGGCCTCGGTCTATCTGGCCTATTGGGCTCTCCTGGCTGGTTGGCTGTTCGGGCCAAAGAGCTATCTTCTGGATTTTGTGAACATGGCCACTTACCACATTTGTGTCTTGATCTGGTTTTACTACCTCCTCGTTCCTCAGAAGAGCCCCGCTATATCGGCGGTTGTTTTGCCTGAGCACAATCTAGACATCTGGAACCGCGAACTGGAGCGCTTACTCCAACGATGAATCTGGCCATCATTCTCGTCGTCGCCGCTGCCGTTGCGTTGGGCGTGATTCTGCGCCTGACAATCACTCGAAGCCTGCAGGCCAAGGGGAACTCCAATCCCGCGGCAACGATTCGTCCCATCGACGTGGAAGCTTTCCGTAATCTCATCGACCCGGCTGAAGACCAGTACTTGCGGGGGCTTTTGCCACCGGCCCAGTTTCGCGAGGTCCGTCGCGCGCGCTTGCTCGCCATGGCCGCCTACGTACAGGTTGCGGGCGGCAATGCCGCGGTGCTGGTGCGCATGGGCGAATCGGTTTTGGCCAGGGGCGACCCGCGATTCGCCGAAGCTGCACGGCAATTGGTGGATGACGCTCTCCTCCTGCGTCGTAATACCACCGTTGCGCTGCTGCGAATTTACGTGGCATTGGCATGGCCGAATTCCCCGTTTGCCGCTGAACGCGTAATCGATCGGTATGAGCAAGTGAGTGGCTCGGCCATGTTATTAGGGCGGTTGCAGAACCCGGCAGCGGCGGTTCGTCTGTCCTCCCGAAGTTGATATAGGACAGCTGGGGCGACTTGGGCGACCATGCGGCACAGGCCTCTGGCAACTTTCGTGCTGCCCACCCTGCTCCGGGCGAAACGATGGGGTTACTGGCACACTACCTCTGAGCATTCCTACCTTGTTTTCGTTGCCGCTTCTGGTGTAAAAACCAGCGGGACCCATCACCTGAAAATCTTGGACGCACTTCGGCCATCTGCCATTTCAGCTGTCGCCGAGAGGATTCACGTGTCGGAGTCAAGGGAGCCTCTATGACCTCCATGATCACCCTCCGCATGATCGCAAACCGACACAACGCAAGAATTTTCTCCGTGTCGCTGCTCGTCGTTTTATTTTCCGCCATCGCCTTCAGTCAGGGGGGCGTGGCTACCGGTGACTTGCATATAAGCGTGAAGGATCCTAAAGGCAGCGTTGTGACGAATGCCGCGGTCACAGTAAGCGATGTTGCCAAAGGCCTTGTACGCAGCGCCACCGGCGACGGCGAGGGAGGCTACAGCGTTCGACAGTTACCTCCAGGCGCCTACGCCGTAACCGTGGATGCAGCTGGCTTTGGAAAAGCCGAAGCCAAGGATGTCAGCATCACCGTTGGCGGCCTGGTAGAGCTTCCAGTGACCCTCGCTGTAGCGAGCGGCAAGGAAGTGGTGGAGGTTAGTTCGCAAGCCGACTTGGTTGAGACCTCGCGCACTTCGACTACCGACACCATTGGACAGCGGCGCAT
>DATNKA010000040.1:0-10669 GCA_035603655.1 Candidatus Acidiferrales bacterium
AGATACAGCGCCTGCCCAAACAGCCTGGAAAAAGCCGGCAACAATTCAACCGCTGCGCTTGACGGAATCACCGCTGCTTAACAATTTGTTCCACGGTTGATGAAACTCGGCTCGTCGAGCGATATTCCCTATTTAGAAAGAATTTTTTCTCGGCGAGATATGTTCGTATCGGGCACTCACGGAGCGATTGTCCGTAGTAAGTAAAATAATTGTTAACTTAGAGGCTTTTGCCTTGCACGGTTGTATCTCGGGACCTGTTTTATTCTCGAAACGACCGGTTACTTTCTACGCGCACCTGAGCCAACGAATCTTCAGTTCGATCCAGAACATTCATTCGAATGGGGAAGAGGGGCAAGGTCGGCAGCAGAGATCGCCAGCACGAGGCTAAATTGCGCCTGCTCCGCGCTCACGCGCCGAACCGACCAGCCAAGCCACGCCGATGCTAATGGCGTAGAGTGCAAGCATCGGAGCGGCGAACAGACACATGTTCAAGATGTCGCTGGTCGGTGTGACGATCGCCGCAAGAACAAAAATTGCGAGTATGGAGTACCGCAGATTCCGCCACATCCAGCGCGCCGTAATCACCCGCATCAGCGCAAGAAAGAACACCAGAATGGGCATTTCGAAAACCAGGCCGAGACCGATGATGATTGTGGCAAACAGCTTGGTATATTCTCCAATCGTAATCATCGGCTGGAAGCGTTGTCCGTAACCGATTAAGAAGTCCAGAGAGGCCGGGTAGACCATCTTGTAACCAAAAAGGCCTCCGGCAACGAACAACCCAACCGTACTGAGCAAGAATGGCAAAACATAACTCTTTTCCTTGCGATACAGTCCGGGGGCGATGAACAACCACAACTGAAAGAACACGAATGGAGAGGAGACAAATAGTCCAGCGACAAAGGCGACTTCAAGATAGATATTGAAGGGCTCAGTGGGATTTAGATACACCAAACCGCCGCCCAGCCCGTGGTGACGCAGTGCCTGAATGATGGGCAGCTGCATTAAACCGAAAATACGATCAGCAAAGTACCAGCACGAGAAGAAACCTGCGAGTACGCCAACGATAGAGAAGATGATTCGTTTCCTCAACTCTTCCAGATGGACCAGGAGCGGCATCGCATGCGCGTCTTCTGCTAGCGGAAAAGAACCTTCGTCAGTCATGGAAAATCCTCTTCTCGCCAACCGTGTCGGCCCCCTGGACAAGGGCGCAGCGGAGTGCGCCCCTGCTCGGGCCGGTTTGGTTTGGTTAATTGATGGTGATGGTTACAGGCGCGGAATGACTCACTGAGCCGGATGTACCCGTCACCATTAAAGTTACCTGAGATGCTGCGGGAGTTTGTTTTGAGTTGCTGTTGCTGCATCCGAAACTGACTAGCGAGACGAGCAGCAGCATACCCAGCAGGCTCGTCCACAGGACAGTTTTGCCGGTACGCCGTTTTCGTTTGCGAGTCGTGATCAGGGTACCGAACAGTCCCAGGCCAGGCAGCAGTACTGCCATCCCGTAGCCGTTAGTCGGAGGGGCCGCAGCGGTCGAGACTGTCAAGGTGGATGAAGCGCTCGCACCGGGAGAAATCGTCGTAGGATTGAAGGCGCAGGTCAGACCCGCTGCTGCTGAACAGCTGAGGGAAATCTGTCCGTTGAATCCTCCAACCGATGCTGCGCTGATCTTGAGATTGGCCGAGCCACCTTGCATGACGGTCGCGCTTTGGGCCGAAAGACTGAGAGAAAAGTCTGGCGCCCCGACCGCAGCCGCGGGAACAAGACTCGCGAATACGCTGGTTGTGCTCCCGCCTGCAGGAAAATTAGGTTGGTTGCTGCCTCCCGCCGTGAGATAAAGAGTGCCAGGATCCCCCGAGGTGCCGCCACCGCCGAACACCATATCCCACAAGCCCGGATTAACCAGCACATTGTTCGAAGCGTCGGCGAGCTGGCCGAGAAACTTTCCGGTCATATCAAACGCGTTAATGGTACCGTCGCCAAAATTTCCTACAAGGATCGAGCTGGGAAACGCTCCGAAGGTAGCCGGAGTCGCCACCACGCCCCAAGGCGCGTTGAGCTTGCTGCCGGCAGCGACGAAGGTGCTCACGAAATTGCCGTTCATGTCGAAGATATCGACCTGCCCCAAACCGGCGCCAGGCTGCGCGTCGTGCTTGGCAGTATCCTGCATGGCATAGGCCACGTAGACCTGGTTTCCAATGACATGGATACCATGGGGAGCAAGTCCCGCGGGGAGCTTTGGATCGGTGAACGAACCGCTCAGCGAAGTGGGGTTAAAGCTGCGATCAAGAACGTCGACTTTGCCGCTGTTGAAATTCGCCGCCAAGAGGAAGGTGCTGTTGAGCAATGCGAGACCTTTGTAAACCGCGCCGCTGGCGGAGTTATCGAAGGCCACCGTTGCTGTGTTGCTCGCGCCCGTCCAGCTGGCGACGAGGCCGTCTTCCGTGGCAAAAATGAACTGGCCGCCACTGAAGTAAGCGCCGTTGCCGTTTGACACATTTCCCGTAGGGCAACCAGGGCTGCAATTACCGTTTGGATTGTGCGTGGCTCCGGGTATGGTCACTACAAGACCAGTATCCTTGTTGCCCTGGTTGTCATAGAGGGTAGAGGTGCCGCCGTTGTTGTTGGCGATCCAGAAATCCTGCCCGGGCGTAAAGGAGATCCCCCAGGGGTTTAACAGTTGTGAGTCGGTAGTTTTGGCCACACTAGCAGTATTCGAAACCAAGTTGGTCTGGGAATAGCCGCCTTGCTGAGCCCACAATCCTGATGGCATAGCAACTATCCCAAGTAATCCAACTAATAAGAGTGCGTTTTTCACGTTTTTCTCCATAGCCTTTGTTGATGATTTTGTACGCTTGTCAACCTTGTATAAACTTTTTCACTACGAACCACGGAGCCGCCGAATAGACAGCGACCCGTGGCTCGCTTTATGCACTCTTTTTCATCTCGTATAACATGTGATGTAGCGCTCGACTCAGTTAGAGCCAGAGGCCGACACGCTGCTACGATCCCTTGCTTGCGCCAATGCGGATATTGCTCGTGGCACGGGAATGGCATAAGTCCCGCTCGGTGTCCCAACCTTGCTGAGAAAGTACTTGCCTTCTACATGCTCGAAGCTAAGCGCAGGCTGCTGAGCGGAAGCCGTTTCGACAAGAGTCGAGAGCACGAGCACGCTGTTATCGTAGTCACGGATGATCAGGCCCGAATGGGGGTCAACAGAAGAGATGCGGCCAACGCTATAGGTACCGGCAGGCATAGTCGTCTGGCCAACAACGAACTCGAACGGAACCTTCACAACAACGCCCTCGGAGTCTTGAGCGTGAGATTTTACGACCAAACCGCACAGACATGTCAGGGTTAGTAAAGCTGTCACATATAATTTGTTCATAAGTTCTCCATATTTAGTAGTTTTATTTTTCGTCATTGATAACTTAGCTCGCTCGTTTTTATTCCGCGAGGACGTTACGAGCTTCGTTTATCACTGTGTTTAGGGTGATATGTAAGTTAGACGCAAGGAGCCGGGACGAGATGCCGACGGTATGTCATTTGATTGTCAATGTTCTGTCGGACTTTTGTAATGCAAGACGGCAAGGTTCCTGAGACGTCTGGAATGGGACGCAACGCAATACGCTGCGTGAGTTGATCCGCAAGCGGGAGAAGGAGTATCGGATCTGGCTCGGCGGAGTGAACGGTGAGATTAAGACTGTCATTACACGAGCCGGCATTTCGCCGTCAAATTAAACGGCCGCAAACAGCACTTCTCAACCTGATGGAGGAATCTGTGATCAAATGCTGGGTCAGGCAAATCAGACTCGTGTTTGCGGTCAGTCTTTTCCCTGTAGCTGCGCGCGCGCCGCGACAGGTTCAATTCGCACTACAGTTCTATCTCTGAACTCAAGGGAGGTTTTCGTGATAGGTTCGGCGCGAGCCTTTGCTCCAGTTGCCTTAATTCTGTCGATGGTCTTGTCATCGACGGCTCAAGCACCCACGTCAGCCTCGCTTCCGGCGAAGTCCAGCGATGAAGAAAGCGCGCTCGTTGCCTTCGCCGCGATCCATCCCATTGATGTCCACGTTCACGTCTTCAAGACCGGCGCTGCATTTCAGAAAATGCTCGGACGTCTGAATCTGAGACTGCTGAATATCCTGGTGATCGATGACACGCTTGCCTATCGCAAGCAACTGCAGCCGCAGATTGACGATGCACTGACGTTGGTCCGGTCAAGCCATGGACACATCGCTCTTTGTACGACCTTCGATCCCTACAAGTTTGACAGTGCTTCGTTCAGTAGCGATGCCATCAAGCAGATCGACCGCGACTTCGCGCAGGGAGCGGTGGCGGTCAAGATCTGGAAGAACATTGGAATGGAGATTAAGGACAGCAGCGGCCAATACGTCATGGCGGACGATCCGAAGTTTGAGCCGATCTACAAAGACATTGCCAGTCATGGGAAAACCCTGATGACGCACCAAGCCGAACCCGATGTGGCATGGGGGCCAGCGGATGTGTCCGATCCGTCCTGGACCTACTACCGGGAAAATCCGCAATGGTACGTCGCCAATCGTCCCGGATTCCCGAGCAAGCAGAGGATTCTCGAAGCGCGTGATCATGTGCTCGCTAACCATCCCAAATTACGAATGGTAGGGGTACACCTGGGCAGCATGGAGCGAGATCTCGACAACATCGCCAGCCACTTGGACAAGTATCCGAATTTTGCCATCGACACAGCCGCCAGGATGGAGTACCTCATGCTGACGCCTCCGGAAAAGGTGCGCGCATTTTTAATGAAATATCAAGACCGGGTCCTCTATGGCACCGATCTGGATTTGCCTCCGGACGCCAATTTCCCAGAGGCGTTGCAAGAGTGGCAGTCTACCTACGCGCGGGACTGGAGATTCCTGGCAACCGCCGAAACTCTCAGCGTTGAAGGCAAACAGATACAGGGATTGAACCTACCTCAGCCGGTTCTCCAGAAGATATTTCGCAGCAATGCGATCCGTTGGCTTCCGGGATTGTGAAGGCGCTAGTCCCCGCGGGTGAATAACATCCGAAGACTTCAATCCTAAGTGGCTATATTGTATTGCTCAAGAGTGGCTATTGCGACAAGCCACTGCCTGAATTAATTTCTTTCACATGCCGGCCGATCGCATTCGATTTTGGCCCTTAGTGCGCACGGAACTATTTCACAGAAAGCTCTCGGCATTGTGGCGGGAAGCCGGGCAGTCGGCCTCGGCAGCATAGACAGACAAGTAACGGGAGGCAGCGATGAACATCAAACACATTCGGATTTTTCTCACAGCGTGCACCTTGATTGTCGGCTTGCATCCCCATAGGGGATTTGCACAGCAGAATTCTGACGCAGCGAAGAGCAGCGTTCAACACGCTGCCACGGAAAATGATGGGCGACACGATTTTGATTTCGAGATCGGTACCTGGAAAATTCACCTAAAGCGCCTCGACCATCGCTTAACCGGCTCCACGAACTGGGTCGAATTTGACGGCACCTCAGTTACCCGAAAGGTTTGGGATGGCCGCGCCGATCTGGAAGAGTTTGAAACCGATAGCCCGGGGGGCGGCCACATCGAAGGTCTGACCCTGCGTCTATACGATCCCCAGACCCACCAGTGGAGTCTCTATTGGGCCACCAGCAAGAGCGGGGCCTTGGGGCCGCCCACGATCGGCGAATTCAAGAATGGACGCGGGGAGTTTTTCGACACGGAACCATCCGGCCCAAATGGTCGATCCATCTTGTGTCGATTTGTTTGGTCGGAGATCACTCCGAATTCGGCGCACTTTGAGCAGTCCTTCTCCGATGATGGCGGCAAGACTTGGGAAGTGAATTGGATTACGGATCAGACACGGGTGCTAGATGAATCTGACAAAGCGCATTGAACCCCGACGCATATCCGGTGAAGGATTGCGCGAATATATTCGCACCTATCTCCTGGCGTGCAGCTTGGCTGTCATCTTGCAGCCCCTTCAGGGACCAGCGCAGCAGAATTCAGCTGCACAGAAAACCGCCGAACGGGACGGGCAACACGATTTTGATTTCGAGATTGGTACTTGGAAAACTCGCCTATCCCGTCGCCTAAATCCCTTAACTGGCTCTGCCACTTGGGTCGAATATGAGGGCACCACAGTTGTTCGAAGGATTTGGGATGGACGCGCCAATCTGGTAGAGCTCAAGGTCAATGGCCCAGCGGGTCACCTCGAAGGTCTGTCACTGCGTCTATACAATCCCCAATCCCATCAGTGGAGCCTCAATTTTGCCAACCGTAACGGCGGCGCTATGAGCCAACCCACGATCGGCGAGTTCAAGAATGGACGCGGCGAGTTTTTCGATCAGGAAACACTCAATGCCCGAGCCATCTTTGTTCGATTTGTTATCTCTGACATCACTCCAACTTCGTGCCACTTTGAACAGGCGTTTTCCGACGACGGAGGCAAGACTTGGGAAGTGAATTGGATCGCAACAGACACACGGGTGCAAATTGAATCTGACAAAGCGCACTGAACTCCGCCGCATCCCCGATCGAGGATCGCGCGAATCGAAAACGATTAACGAAATTCTGGACGCGGGCTTTCTTGCTCACGTCGGATTTTGCTTAGATGGCCAGCCGTTTGTCATTCCGACGCTCTATGGCCGGGATAGAGAAAGACTCTATTTGCACGGTTCGGCAGTCAGTCGCATGCTGCGTGAACTTGAAACCGGCATTCCAGCCTGCGTAACCGTGACTCTCGTGGATGGATTGGTTTTGTCCCGGTCGGCTTTCGACCATTCCATGAATTACCGTTCCGTTGTCGCATTTGGAACAGCGCGGAAGATCACGGATCCAGGGCAGAAGATCAAATCCTTGCGCGCCATCTCCGAACATCTGATCGCAGGTCGCTGGGAAGATGTCCGTGGACCCAGCGAGAAGGAGTTGAAGGCAACAACCGTGCTCGAATTCTCGATCGAGGAGGCTTCCTCAAAGGTGCGGAGTGGGCCGCCGCTGGACGATGAGAGCGACTATGGCTTGCCGGTATGGGCTGGGGTATTACCGCTTGAGATGAAATCTGGACCGCCCATACCCGACGACAGATTAATCGCAGGTGTCTCTTTTCCGGATTATGTCCGGCGCTTCGACGCGCGGCTCAATCGCGGAGCTGGCCATATGTCGAACGGCTAGCTAAGGCAGGAGACTCACGTCATGCGAAGGTACGTCAAGATTGCGGCACCGATTGCGGCACTGACAATCGCGGTGTTATTCCTCCGAGTTGCAGGCGCAGAAGCCCAACAGGCAACACCGCCGTCATCTTCCGTCGTCCGCCAGTCGCTGGACGCTGCCTGGTGGACTGGGCCCATGTTAGCGCCCTCAGCCGCGACGTTACCGCGCGGACATTTCTTGATCGAACCTTATCTCTACGATGTGATCGCTACGCATTCGAATGGCTTCGGTTCGCTCACGTACGTGAACTACGGACTCGCAGACCGAGTTACAGTCGGGCTAATCCCCACGGCAGGCTTCAACAAAGTGAGCAACGGACCGAGCAGCTCCGGCGTCGGAATGGGCGATCTCACTTTGCAAACTCAATACCGGCTCACGAAGTTTCATGAAGGCAGTTGGATTCCGACGAGCTCTTTTGCCCTGCAGGAAACCCTACCGACCGGGAAGTACGATCGGCTAGGCAACCGGCAGAGCGATGGCCTCGGCAGCGGAGCTTACACCACGACCTTGGCACTGTACTCTCAGACGTACTTTTGGCTGCCGAACAACCGCATTCTGCGCATGCGTTTCAACCTGTCACAGAGTCTGTCGAACAACGTGAACGTAGAAGATGTCAGTGTCTACGGCACCGGCGCAGGCTTTCGTGGGCACGCCAAGCCCGGCAGTTCTTTCTATGTCGATGCGTCCTGGGAATACAGCCTGACGCGGAAGTGGGTGCTGGCGCTCGACGCCACGTACCGCCACAACGCCAACACCCACGCAACCGGATATGACATTCCGAATTCCGACGGCGCGCAGAATCCATCCAGCATCCAGCTGAACTCCGGATCGAGCGAGGTGTTCGCTTTCGCGCCGGCGATTGAATACAGTTGGAAACCCAGTCTGGGCGTGCTCGTCGGTACCCGCGTCATTCCAGCTGCCCACAATACGCATGCCTCGATCACCCCGGCGATAGCGATCAACTTCGTCCACTGATCTTTGCTCAGTAATCTGCACTCAACAATCTGCGCCCATGATCAGCAGCGGAGGAAGTTTTGTGGAGGCTGTAAATGATTATCGAAATGCGAACCTATAAGACCAAGCCCGGTAAGCGATCCCAGTTCCTTGAGATTTTCCGCTCCAAGTCTATCCCGGCGCACACCGAGATTGGGATGAAAATTTTAGGCCCGTTTCTCTCCGTCGAGGATCCCAACACCTTCTTCTTTATGCGCGGGTTCCCTGACTTAGTTTCGCGCGAGCCGATGAAGGCAAAGTTTTACGAAGGCGAACTTTGGAAGAGCGAGTTGGAGAATGTCTTGCTACCAATGTTGGAAAATTATGAAGTCATCGTTGTTGAAGATGCTGACGGCGTCGTTCATTGGTAGCGAATTGCCAAGGATGCTCATCGAAGCGCCAGGTAACCGGCGCGGTCATTCCGAGTAGCCGCTGTCTTCATCCTCGCCATCGTCTTCGCCATCGTCTTCGCCATCGTCGTCGTCCTCCTCTTCCTCTTCCTCTTCGTCCTCAGGCTCATCGCGAAAAAGGAGATCGGCAAATACCCAGCGATGGGAATGCGTTGAACCGGTGTAGTTCTTATCTATCGTGCTCATGATTTAATCCTACGCTCAATGATCGAGAGATCAGATGCTTGGCATTAGCCGGCTGGCTCCGCCAGTTCCTTGATCTGATCGCTGATTTCCCGACGCCTGCTCTGTCGTCCCTCGAACTCGGTGGTCTCAGGGTCAGTCCTCGACCCTGCGTCGTATTTTTGATCTAACTCCTTGAGCAGGGCCAGCTCCTTCAGAAGATCCATCATTTGGTCCGACGGTTTCGTGCTCATTGGCTCACTCCCCCTTAGCTCTCAGCATCACTGACTCATTTTAAGATGCATTCGACCCCACACGCGGAATTAAGGAAAAGTATGTAGACGCTGGCAAAGATCGCCGCAGTCGGAAAGAAGCTCGCCGGTATCACTCGTCTCTCAGGTCGAGAGAGGCGAACGGATCTGCGGAAGGGCGGCACCAGAAGCGGCATCACTGGTTATTGAGAAAACCATGAAAAAACAAATTCGAGCGCGAGCTAGGGCATTGATTTGTAAGGAGCAAGGTGTGGACGAAGCACGAAAGTAACCTATCCAAAAACTCGAGGTCGAGCGATGATGTAATTGCTTTCGGCAGCCTTCAGTTCGATTGACGGGTGAGTCGGAAGTAACCATCATGGCGCAGAAAATCTTGGACGTTCTTATGCTCGGGCGCTGCTCCCACGAGTTCTCCTGGCCACGCCGCGGCGCTGATGGCGACTATTACCAAGTTTGCCTGCTGTGCGCGGCAGAGTACAAATATGACTGGACCACCATGCGCCGCACGGAACGCGTGGAGCATGCGAAACCCGAGACCGGCATCCGGCGCGGTCATACGCGGGAGAAGCGCCCATCCTGGACGCCCCGCGCCCGCCGCCTGAAGCTGGATGTGGAGCTCCGCTACCGCGTAAACAGCACCAGCACGTGGTATGAAGGAACCATTGAAAACCTCAGCCAGACGGGGCTTTTGTTTCAGGGTCCGCAGCCCTTGCCGGTAAACGCTTTGATCGAGATGGTGTTTGAGATGCCCGAAGAAATTTCCGGCCAGAAGAACCGCAATGTGGTCTGTCAGGGCCGGGTGATTCGCTCCCGGGACAAGCAAGCGAAAGAAAAACAAGAATCAGAGGCAGAAGGCACCGGTCTGTTAGCCGCCTCGATCGTCGACTACAAATTTATCCATTAGAATCGCGCGAATGACTCCGGCACTCTGACCAAACAGGGAGCGATCTTCAGGCGAAGCTAGAGCCCACCCGTATTCGCCCATTTAACATAAATTTACACGCCATTTTGTCCACAGCGTCTACACTATAGACGGCCGCCGCAGCACCCCCGTCGAATCTCAGGAGCTCGATCATGCACCAGCGCATGCCCGTTGCCTTATTTGCTCTCGCGGCAATCCTTGCCTCGGGCTTGGGCTGCGCCAGGAAGGCGGACGACGCAAAGATTTCCAGCGAAATTCAAAGCAAGTACGGGCAGGACTCCGGGCTCTCGACGAAGCAACTCTCCGTGCAGGCCAGCAATGGTGTCGTGACGATCAGTGGATGGGTAGACAACGACGCGCAACGCGCGGCTGCGGCCCGTCAGGCGGCAGCGGTGGATGGCGTGAAAGAGGTTGTCAATAACCTGCAGGTGGCAAGCGCTTCAAATAGCTCCGCGCCAGCCCAGCCCGTCCGCAAGGGCGCCGCAACGAAAGTCGCTGCACCAATATCATTGCGCAAGTCGCCGAGTATCCGGAAGTCGAGTCAGTCTCGCACCGCCGAAGATGTGGGTGCGGGCAACGACTCCACCGCCGAGAGCAACAACACAGTTGCCGAGGATTCCCAAGAGTCCGCGCCTCCAGAAGACCAGCCATCCTCCGCAGCATCCTCCTCCGGCACGCCCCCCCAACCGCCGCAACCGCTGAAG
>DATNKA010000041.1:0-3610 GCA_035603655.1 Candidatus Acidiferrales bacterium
TTCAAAGCGGACGGATTTCGGAGGCCGGGTCAGCGATCATGTGGATCGAGTCGGAAGTTGCGAGATCGACCCGCGTTCCTTGGCCGCCGGTCATTAGGTCGCAACCCTGTTCTGATCGCCTGGAGACGCTCGTGCGGCCCGCGACCTGCTGAGTGCCATCTATCGGCTCATTGTGCTGATGTTGTGGGCGGCATGGTTTGCGGAGTATGAAGTGCTTTACACCTTTCAGACTTTCGTGCCGACAATCCTTTCAGCTGAAGGCTATTCAATTGTTGAGTGGTTTCGCCATTCGGTAGAGATCTACGGAGCAGTCATCTCCGGCTACATCCCCGGCTATGTACTCGGCGGTCATGCCGTGGAATGGCTGGACCGGCAATTGCAATTCTGCTCTCGTTTATTGCGATCGGATGGTGTGGAACTGTGTTCGGACTTTCGAGGGCACCTGGTGAAACTATGTTGTTTGGCGGATTGACTGTCTTCTTTCTTGCCTTGAGTTCGACGGCCATCTACAGGTACACGCCAGAGCCGTATCCGACGGAAATTCGTGCGACCGCCGACAGCTCGAAGACACCTCGAGGGGAACAAGGGTTGAACCCCGTGGAGGAAACTGAACATTGGCGGGGACAACGGGGGCTCGGACCGCAGCCTCATGCGTGCCAGGCACGCGCGTTCTAACCGGCTCGATCCTACGCCCCGCGTCTGAAACCCCTGTGACCCTCTGGGGCTGCCCATGGTCCAGCGGTAACGCCCCGATCCTACGCGGCCCTACGCTCATCACAGAGCTGTTGGTAATAATCGCGCCCCCGCTCATACCCGCGCCGAAACGGTTCGGCGACCTTTACTCCGGGATACTGCCGCTCGAGGTCTTCGATCTGCGCCGTCATCTCCCCCATCACCTGATCGTATTCTTTGCAGCGCGAGCGCGCGTGCAGAGCGCTCTCGAATCCCATGCGGTAGAACTTCTCATCGTCCCCAAACTTTTTACCGTCAGGCGAATAATGTTCCTGTTCTGCGCCGCGCAAACCAATCCACCACTGTTCGCGCGCCGCATCGATCTCCTCTGCACCTTCCGCTTTTAACAATTCGCGAAAACGGGACGCTTCGGCTTCGTCCTCGGCCGATACAATCACCACACTCCGGCCCTTGCGCAATGCATCCTCGTAAACAAAGAGCTCATCTTCCGGCAACCCATCGGTCATCGCACTTTCCGCTCTTCCCCCGGCAGCAGCACCGATGCCGGCTCCCGCCGCACCCGCAAATGCTCCCGCCAATAGTCCGATCGCCGTGATCGGCCCCACTCCAGGTATCAACGCAGCCACCATCAGCGGACCTGCGGATAGTCCCGCCGCCCCTCCCAGCAAAGCGCCAATCGCTTTTCCCATCCCCGGTTGCTCCGTCGTAACGTTGGGAACTGATTGCAACTTCCCCTCTGAGCTTCCCGGAGTCAAGATTGTAATTCGATCTTCAGGAATACCTGTTGAGCACATCTGGCGCACAGCCCGTTCCGCATCCGCCGACGAACGAAATACTCCTGTAACGGCCTTCATTGTGACCACCTTTCTGTTGGGAAGAACTTACCTATTTCATGATATTTGGACTCAGATGAACTTTCCCAAGGCGGGTTGTCGCTTATCCATGCGTCAGGATCTGAATCCTACGACAAAGCATAGTTCGAGAGGACATAGGAAGTCCACTTCACTCAGATTTTTTGCTGCACGCCCGCTGGAACGCGCATCCAAAGCTGGTGGGCAGCCGATCCTGTGATACCCGGAAAACTTGTCCCCCCATAAAAATCTCGCCCGGAAAAATCCAAGCGACCCTGCCATCCTTTTCGATTTGCACGGGACCTTGCTGGACCCGGCCTACGATCATGTGGCGGCCTGGTCGACCGCTCTGGCCAGCTCAGGCATCGTCGTCCCTAAGTGGAAGAACCATCGCCGCATCGGTATGAGTGGAAAATCCCTGGTCCGCCGATTGCTTCGCGAGGTGGAAAACCTCGCAAAGAGCCCGCTGTATCAACGTTGGTAGTCCCCGTAATATAGATTTCTTATGCTGGCAGAGAATCTCCGATCTGAGTTCGAAAAGCGTTTCGGGGGCAAGTGTAGAGTCTTCCGAGCTCCAGGTCGTATCAACCTCATCGGCGAACATACTGATTACAACGACGGATATGCAATGCCCGTGGCCATTGACTTCGACACCTACGCAGCATGCGCGGAAACAAACAGCGGGAAGTTATCCATTCAGTCCCTGCAGGAACCGGGAGCTGCCGAGTTTACAACGAATGAATCGACGCCTATTCCTGTGCACAACTGGACCGATTACGTTCGCGGAGTGTCGATTGAACTGGAGCGCGCAGGTCGCCCGCTGCGCGGTGCGAACCTATTAGTTGATGGACACGTCCCCATCGGTGCGGGTCTGAGTTCCTCGGCTGCTCTGGAAGTTGCTACCGCTCTGGCGCTACTTGGATCTTCCATACCGCCGATGGACCACACCACGATCGCAAGACTCTGTCAGCGAGCGGAGAATGAATTTGTCGGCTCCCGCTGCGGCATCATGGATCAATTAGCCTCATTGAGGGGCGGCACAGGAAACGCGATGCTGTTGGACTGCCGTTCGCTGGACGTCCGTTTCCTCCCGCTCCCGGAAGACGTGAGCATGATTATCTGCAACACTATGGTTAAGCATTCAATCGCACATGGGGAGTACAACGTCCGCCGAGCCGAATGTGAAGCAGGTGTTCGCCATTTTGCTCATCATAGGGAAGGAATCAAAGCATTGCGGGACGTTACCGAGGATGACTTGCGGCTGCGAGGTAGCGGGCTTTCCGATGTCTTACTCCGTCGTTGCCGACACGTCGTCACCGAGAATGCGCGAGTCCTCGCCGCCGCATGTGCTCTCGAATCGGGCGATCTTAAACAATTTGGTCAACTGATGTATCAGTCTCATCGCAGCCTTAAGGATGATTTCGAAGTGAGTTGTTCCGAATTAGACCTCATGGTCGAACTGGCTGAGATTATCCCTGGAACCTACGGGGCTCGCATGACAGGCGGCGGATTCGGCGGGTGTACGATCAATTTGGTTGAGCGTAAAGAAGCTCTGAGGTTCAGCGAGCGAATTGTTGAGAGCTATCAGCGCGCGACTCAAATTCGTCCAGAGGTTTATATCACTGGAGCTGCGCAAGGGGCTGGTCCGGTTTTTTGAGAGGGACGAGGCAGCGATTTTATGGAAGAACCAGGTCGGTATAGCTGGGGTCGGAATTAAGGTCTAAAATCGTTGCCGAACAATGCCGTCCCTTAGCGACTCTTCTCATCGCCGCCTGAATGTGCTGACAGGCGAGTGGGTTCTGGTTTCGCCGCACCGCGCAGAGCGCCCCTGGCAGGGCCAAATCGAAACTCCGCCGGAAAGCCGGGAGCCTGCTTACGATCCTTCTTGTTATCTTTGTCCGGGCAACGTTCGGGCTGGCGGTGAGCGCAATCCCGCTTATTCGTCGACCTTCGTTTTCGACAACGATTATCCCGCGATACGGCCGGAGCCCGTTCAGGAAGGAATATCCCAGAGCGATTTACTAGTTTCTCAAGCAGAACGCGGAATCTGTCGTGTAGGATGTTTT
>DATNKA010000042.1:0-12112 GCA_035603655.1 Candidatus Acidiferrales bacterium
GCCACCTGGCAGCTTGTGGAACTCGTGACATCGCACGCCTGAGCAAAATAGCCGATTCCGACTTGTCCTGAAGTGAGCAGATCGGTTTCTTCAAAAAACCCATGGTTGTCGTCGACCAAGTAGTATTCGAAATAAGGACCCGCTCCACCCGTGTTCATGAATGTGCCCGCGATACGGCCGAACTTGTCCGCGGGCAAGACAAACGTGTCCAAAAGCGAAAGAGGGAGGCCAGCCCCTGGGAAGTCGTTGTTATTGGTATTGTCCAGCGTTCCCGTCAGCGTGCCAGCGACTCCGTTGATCCTGGACTGCATCGTGCCAGTGCCATCGATTTCACTGGGACCTTCCGTGAGGCTAAACCCGTAGGTCTCCGGATTGCCGAACGAAAGGGATGAAGCATTTGCCGACTGGGGATAAGCGATTCCGGTTCCAATCGCCGGAAAATTTGGGTCTTCTCCCTCGGCCCAGAGGATCAAAGGCGGCGTTCCATTGCCGGTGAGGTACGCCAGGAGTTGAAACTGGACCTGCGGAGAGGCTCCCGAAAACCTCGGCCCCAAGTCTGCCCGTCCAATTTGGTTCGCATCCAGAGAGTATTTCCCGGTAAGTGTGTTGGCCGTGTAAGCTACAGAGTCGCCTGGATAAAAAGTATCGTTGATCCCGGTAATCTTGCTTGTGCCATCGGCGTTGATCACACCGGTCGAGGTGAAAGATGACGGAACCGCCGCGTTGATGTCATACCCGAGAACGCCGTACACGTAAGGCCCGGTGAGAGAGGCAGCGGTAAACTTGCCGGCGGCGCTGCCTTGGTTGACGGCGATTCCAGCTGTCAGGAACCCTCCCGTACCGTTGATGTCATCGCTCTCAATCAGGTGGATGTGGGTCGCGTCCACGATATAACCGGTGAACTGAATAGAAGCAGGCAGCGTCTGCCCAAAACATGTAGCTCCGGTGAGCGTTATCGTAACGATCCCGAGCGAAGTAGGCTGCGACACGCTTCCAGTCACGCCGGTTGGCGGCGCGCAGCTGAGAAGCTTCCGCGTGCTGCCAGTAGAGTTGTAGTAATCCTGATCGGCCAGGCTGCCTGCACCTGAGATCGAACCCGTGGATGGATTGTTGTCAATGTTGAAGACGCCACCGAAGGCAGTGGGGACCGGAATGCCTTGACCTGGACCGTTTGGGCTGCCAGAGTCGCTGCCGTTCGTGACGAAAGCGTACGCGCCCGTGGGCATGGTCGTCGCGGCAGATGGGTCTTGTAGTTCCAATGTGCCGGAGGCAGAACTCCCCAGGTTCGGCTCTATGTCGGCGACCAGCGCGTCTGCGCTGGAGACGACCATGAAGGTGTAGGTTTCCTGAATCGAGGCAGCCGTTCCGGCTTGCTGCAGGTTCAGTGTTATCAAACCACGGCCATCCGGACCCACGAAATAGGTGCTTGGCGTGGTTGAGCCTTGGGCGGTGTAGGTGGTGGAAAAGCCACCTACAGTATTGATCGTCTGCTGTCCGGAGGTGATATTGCCGTTACCGTCAAAAAGAAATACTCCCGTTGTTTCGTAGGGATATGGGTTGCTGTCAGAACCCCGCACCTGGAGTATATAGGTCCCGTTGAGTACGGCGGCATAAGAGGTGACAGTGATCGAGGTAGTCACATTCTTCGTGTGATCGGCGGTGGCGAAAACCGTTACATTGACGGTCAGACTGCCGGTATTGATGAATGTGGGAGGGATGTAGTTCACTGGCGTTCCGCTCGCTGAGTGAAACGTTGGAATGCTGAGGGTTCCGCAAGCTCCGACAATTGCTGTGCTCTGCGAACAGGTGACAGCCCAGTCGACCCCGTAATTGTTCGGATCATTGTTCACCGTGGGGTTAAACTGGATTCCCGTAGTGTTTCCCACAGGTATAGAAGTGGCATTAGGAGCCGGATTTAGAGCGATGGAAACACCGGGAGCAGACTGGCTGGAATGGCTGCTGCCACCGCATGCGGCCAGGAAACAAATTGCCGCCAGCAAGAGAAATGGGGGAATCCGTCGTCTCGCTACCACGGCTAACCTCCGTCTGAATAATGTGAGCGTCATAAATGGCGTTGCGTGAAGCAAGAGAGTATCCGGCGATGCGTTTCGGGCCAAGGTTTCGGCGGAAAAGCTACATCCCGATTCCTCGCAAGTAAATAGTCTGTACCGACCCTATCTGGGTTGACGTGTTGTAAGTGAAAGTGATCTTTCCCGGGTCGAGTCCAACAATCGTTGGCGTGAATAACACTGTTACCGTGCAACTTTGATTTGAAGCCAGTGTGGCAGGGCAGTTGTCAGTCTCGACATAGTCAGCCCCCGTGACCAGCTTAGCGGTGAAGTTGACAGTACCAGCATTGGGGTCAGCTGGGTCATTAAAGAGCGTGATGCTGAGAGGATTGCTGCCAGCACCTTTGACCACCGTTCCGAAATCCATCCCGGCGCTGGGAAACATCCTGAGGGGACTCGGCGGATTCGTCTTGATCTCGACGGGAAAACGACCGCTATCAATCTCGCAGCTGGGTTCTGCAGGATTGTTCGGGTCACCACACCACATGCTGTTCAGTTCCAGAAAGTCGTCCAAGCCCTGGCCAGCATTCAATGCCGCCGTCCAAGTCCCTGGCTGGGGTACAAACGTGACTTGCAAACTGCAACTATTGCCCTGCTGTCCGAAGCCTGCGAGCGTTTGGCCCGAACATTTATCGTGTGAGATTTGGAGATTCGGAAGCCCACTACCACCTTTTGACCGAGGTGGATCCGTTTCGCAAAAAAAGTCCACGGTCGGGGCGTTGACCAATGGAGGTGAGGTATTACTCTGATTCACAATAGGGCTACTAATAGCTCCCAGATTGGCTGTCTCTGCGAGCTGTATACCGGATACCATGGGCTGCCCGTTTGAAACCGGCGGGCGAGGCACAGCCAGCGGTTGGGAAGTTGCCGAATAAACGCAGGGCTCGCCCGCGGGAAGGATTGTGACCGGACTCGGGCTCTGATTCGTGAAGGTGAGCGTCTTGGGAGGACTCGCCTCGCCCAGCGCTTCCCACCCAAAATCAATCTCGGGAACAGACGGCACAACTGAGCTCAAGCCGGTGCCAGCAACCGGCACCGAAAATTCCGAATCACCGTCGGCACTACCGCTGGGAACGGTGACCGTGAGCGAGGCAGTCAGCGGCAGCGGGCACTGTGCGGGCGCAAGTCCATCAATGCTGGCGCCTCCTCCTTGTGGCTGCGGAAGCCACGGGCAACTCTCCTGAGGTGAGAAGAAAACGGTGATGGTGCAACTGGCTCCGGAATTCAAGGTGATTGATCCCTGCTGCGTACAGTTGTCCTGCTCGGTAAAATTAGGTACACCGTTATAGTCGCCACCGCCGGACGTATAGAACAGCAAGCTATCGCGATCGCTGAACAGAAGTTTCAGACCGCTCGACGCTGAACTCGAATTGTTAGTGAGCGTGATCGTTTGCGTGGTCGGTGCCGACCCGACTAACTGAGGCGGGAAGTTCAAAGAAAATGGCGTCAGGGTGATGGGCTGATTGCATGCTTTCGAACTTCCCAGCGCGAAGCAGAGATTTCCGGCGTCACCGGTCGAGCAAGATTTTGTGGTAAGGGCGTAACCACCCAGGCCGTTTCCGTTCAGATTGTGAACGACATACCCATTCTGCGTGCTGTCGAAGGTTACTGCTGTTGGAGGATTCCCCGATCCCGGGGTTTGACCAATTTGCCCGACGGGCGCTCCGTTCGTGGAAAAAATCTGCAAGAGAACGCTATTGCCGCTGATCGTGCCGTTTACAGAAGCCGTACTCAAGCAGGGGTAATTATTCAGAAGAGTAACCGGATCTTGGAACAGGAGCGTGCCTGTAACCGTGGCCCTCGCTGCTCCGATATTCGGACCTTGGGTGAAGGTACCGGACACCGAAAAATTCTGATTGGCGAAACCTGCGCCTGTGGTGCTATGGAAAAAGCCTTGAAACCCTCCTGTAAGTGGCGGCACCAGGGTAGCGCTCCAGTTTCCAGCATCATCGGCCGTGCCACAGGCTACCAATTCACCATTCACAAGGGCATAACCGGACGTGACGCTGTAGTTGCCGTTCTGCATCGAGGAGTTATTGGAGCCGAGAGCGCCGCCGCTGAGTGCAATCGTTTGTGAGGTGGGGTTACCGTTCTGATCCAATGAACCGATGGTGGCAGTGAGATTCACAGACTGGCCCCTCATCGTTCCGGTTACCGTAGCGGTTCCACTATTACAGTTCGTATTTCCGCTGCCGTAGCTTGAAGGAGGTAAGAGGATCGAGAATTCTATCTGCCCAGTAATCGAGCCGTTCTGCTGCAGAAGGAACCCTCCCTGCAGCGGGCTGGCAGTAAAGGATGTGCTGGTCGTAGTCAATGTGAACTGCCAATTACCGGCAACCTGTGGGCCAACCTCTGGCGGAGGTACGCTACTGCCTCCACCGCAACTTAAAGTCGTGAAGACGACGACAACGAGTAAGAAAAGGCAAAGGTCGGTCCCCCCCAGAGCCGATGTCTTGTGCGTCGTGCGCAACCTTTTCTCCTGTATGTGTTCCCGCGTCGAATTCATGAGTTCACAATCTTCAGTCCTTAGAAAGACAGCTTCAAAGCAAGCTGAAGCGTGCGGGGGCGATGGGCGTCGAGCGGGTGCAAGAATGACGCTCCGGTGACGCAATCGGCTCCGCTGCCCTTGTAGCCAGCCGAATACGCTGGCCCGGCATAGCAACTTATGACATTGTTGCCGGTGCTGCCGGGGTTATCGGGATCGTAAATCCGGAACTCCGTGTGATTGAATATGTTGAAGGCCTCCGCACGAAACTCAAGCTGGCTCGCCTCGGTGATCCTGAAATGCTTCGCGAAAGCCATATCGAAATTTATTTGATGGGGGTTGTTCAAGAAATTACGGCCAGCATCGCCGAAGGTCAGTCCTCGGGGTGCCACAAATTGCGAAGGGTTTGCCAGAAGAGGACCAAAGCTCTGGAAATTGTTAGCCGGCTGCGCCATTCCCCTCACCACGTCCGGATATGAGTCGGCAATTCCCAGATTGCTGGAGACACCGGCATTGTCGGTAATGGATATGCCTGTGTTGCCGGCTGTATTGATAACGCTGAAAGGCGTTCCTGAATGGAAGAGCGTTATGCCGGAAAATTCCCAGCCGTCCGCGATTCGTTGTCCGAAGCTCGAGGGGGCAGTCGCGGGCTTCAGATCTCGTGTGTTCTTCGAGTTTTGCCCATTGACCCAGTCGGAGATGTTACTGAGAAGACCTCTAAAAGAAAACTGGTAAATGTAGCTGAGCGTTAGCAGATGCCGTTCGTCGAAATTCGAGCTGGCTCGGTTCTCTCGAAGATCGTAGGAGTTCACCAGGACCGGATCGCTGCGGTCAGACGAGTCGTCGATGGAGTGGCTGTAGGAATAAGAGAGCCCGGTGGTGAGCGCACCACGAGTTCGTCGCGCCGTGAACTGAAATGCGTGATAGGAAGAATTGGCGACGTTCTGCAGGGAGAGAACTCTACCCAGACCCGGGTAGGGACGTCCTGGCAGTGAGTTTACGTTCGGAGTGTGCAGGTTCGTACATGCCGCTTGCAGATGCTGGTACGCAGGGCTGGCGGGTCCGACGATCGTCCCGCTTTCCAATTGGAACGGAGTGGTGCCATCCCCTGGGAAAACATCACCAGATGAAGATGCGGGGGGAACCGTGCAATCGTTCAAGGTTAAAGGCTCATTTGGGCCGAAGGGATTTTCGCTCAGTGGGAGCGGCGCCAATTGGTTGAGCTGGCGCTCAACCGTCAGATGTGTTCCCTTGCTTCCGGCATAGGCAAGGTTGATCACAAAATCGCGATGTAATTCGCGTTGTATGCCGAAGCTCCATTGCTGCACATAGGGCCAGACTGCGTGGGTTGGAATTGACGTCACATCTATCGGATACAGCGAATCCGCCGGTTGCGTGCTGCCACCGCAATAGTTACCACTGCCCACCTGTTGGTTGAAGGCCGTGCCGAATCCTACATTGCCGATGCACATAAGGCTGTACGGGTTTGGCTGCGTTACGCTGAGCACGACCGGAGCGCTGGCTTCAAGCGACCCGGTGTTGGCCTCGTTGCCAGTGCCATGCTCGAAGAAGATACCGTATCCACCGCGAATAGAAGTCTTGGCATCGCCCTTCGGATCCCAAGCGAATCCGATACGCGGGGCCCAATTGAAGAGGTGCCCGGTCATGCAGGCTGCCGGAATTCGACCTACTCCACATTGCACCAGACCGAGAGCGCTTGCCACGCTCGGATCCATGGAGAAGGTGTTGGGCGCGAATGTAACTGGATTTCCGCCCTCCAGCAAAATCCCGCTTTGTGGATTCACGCTAAACAGCGTCCCATCAAAGCGCGGGGCCTCCCAATTCCAAGCAGCATGATTCCTTTCGCTGTAGGTTCCAAACAGGCTGAGACGCAGACCAAGATTGACAGTGAGACGGCTGGTCACCCTCCAGTCGTCCTGGAAATAGGGCTCTGCCAACTGATAGCGCTGATGGTAACGATGCTGCCCAGAGTCCTGGGTAAAACTCTGAATGAACCCATGCGGGTCCGGTGTTTTACCGGGCACCTGCTGTGCCAGAAAATCGGCGAAAGCATTTCCCGTGCTGTTCGATAGGTTGCTGTACGTCAATAGCCCTTGAACATCCCCCGAGGCGGCGCCGATCACATTGTTTTCCTGGTTGCGCTGATTCAAAACATACTGGGCACCGAAGGTAAGCGTATGCCTGCCAACCTGCTTTCCCACGTCGTCACGAGCGGAATAGGTTGGATTCGAATGCTCCCACGGCATATACGAAGGATCCTCGGCAAAGCCGCGGCCTCCGTAAGCGGCGTTTGTCCCCAAGATCGCAACACCCGGCATTTTTCCGCCGAACCCATTGTTAAAGATGTGACCGATTCCACACTCAGGTAACAAAGTCGCAGGATCGCGACTAAGAGTCGGATCGCATCCGGGTTGGCTGCCTGAGACCAGCGGCTGATCGAGAGCAGGATTGCGTTGAAACTGTGCGCCGCCGGGCCCGTTCTTGTCGGCCAAGGTGATATTGGAATTCACATAGCTAAGAACGAAGGTGTTGATGAGGGTGGGCGAGATCGCGTCAGTGACACTTGCAACCAGGCTGATTCCGGGTCCGTCGAAGCTATTCTGAATCGTCGGGAACGTCCCCGCTGCCGGGTTGGTCACACTCAGGTAGTTCCATTGGGGCGTCAGTACCGTCGTGTTCCAGTCGTCGTGAATGTAGCGGAATGTGAGCTTTAACTTCTGCGTCAAATTGTGGTCAATCTTGAACAACTCTTCGCGCCAATAAGTAGACGGAGAAACTGTAGCTACATAGCACCGGTAGGGGTCGTCAGGCCCTAAAACCGTTGTCGCGGGCAGGGCGAAGTTGCAGCCTGTAGCGGAGTTCGGCAACGGGATAAGATTCGCATTCAAGATCTGACTGGCATTCTTGTCTACTCCCAGAGCAACAAGCTGACCTAAAGTCGGGGCTCCCTCCAGGTAATAGGCGGGTTGTTCGGTGTGCGTCGATCCTAAGTTTCCGAAGGCGGGACAGTCCGGGAACTGCTGGCGATCAAAGGTGGACGAACTGCCGAAGGGCGGGCATACGTCCGAGAAGTCGAATATCTGAGCTACCTGCCCCGGAGCGTTCGAGTTTACCCCCAGATTTTGCTGAATCCCCTGTGGCGTCATAATGAGACCGCGCTCTTTCAGGCCGGGAACCGCCTGGTTGTAATCGATCGGACTCTTCTCGAGCCGCACTTCTTCGGAGAAGAAAAAGAAGGTCTTGTCTTTCTTCGTGTTGTACACGTGAGGAATAGTCAAGGGTCCTCCGATCGTCCCGCCGAAGTCCTGACGGCGGTAGAGCGGGGCACTGCTGGTGAGATCAAAATAATTTCGCGCGTTGAACGCCTCATTGCGGACGAAATCGTACACTCCGCCATGAAAGCTGGACGTCCCCGGCTTGGTGGTCACCTGAACCGTGCCGGAGGCGGTGCGGCCGTACTGGGCTCCGTAGTTCGACGTCAGAACCTTCACTTCCTGAATCGCGTCAATGCTTGGGTAAACAACTAGAGAGCTCGCAGACCGGTTCAGTCCGGTGTTGAGCACATCGCTGCCGTCGATTTCGAAAGAATTGTATTCAACGCGTCCGCCGTTCACGCTGTATTTGACGCTGCCGACGACACCCACTTTCCCTTCGTCCTGGCCGGTTTGATTACTGACGCCCGGCGCCAGAGCGATCAACTGCGAGAAGTTGCGGCCATTGAGTTGGAGGCCAACCACTTCCTTCTGCTCGATCGTTCCTGATACAGTCGCGCTCTCGGTTTCCACATGACCCGCGCTGCTGGATTCCACATTGACCTGCTCGGTCGCCGAAGGCAGTTCCAGTGAAACGTCGAGGGACAGTGCCGATCCGGTTGTCACATTGATATCGGAAAACACCTTCTGGGAGAAGTTGGGCGCCGTGACTGTCAAGGTGTATGTGCCTGGAGCTAGAAGGGCGAAAGCATACGCTCCGTTGGCGGCGCTGACCGCCTCGGCTTTGAAATTGGCGGGACCAGTCAGCGACAACTTCGCTCCCTGTACCACGGCACCTTGGGGATCGGTGACGGCTCCGCTGATCGTGCCATGGCCAGCCCCAGCACCTCCACTCTGTGCCTGGCCGGCCAGAACCGGCATGACTGTACTCGGATGCGGCATCAGCGGGAGTGATTGCGGCTGCTGGGACGATGGCTCCTGCTGCGATTGAGCAGGTTGCCCGCTTGCTGCAGCGGAAGGAGCTGTCCCCTCCAAAGCGACGTCGGTAGGAAGCTCTATGCCCGCCTTCAGGTAGATATCGGAGAACACCTGCGTCGGAAAGTTCGGGAAAGTTACAGTCAGCGTGTAGTTTCCCGGTTTGAGGCTGGTGAACGAGTACCTACCATTGTCGGCACTCTGCGCTTCACGTTTCTCGGCTCCGCTGAGCACGACCTTCGCGCCAGCCAAAACGTTCCCCGTCCTATCCGTGACGCCGCCACTAATGATGGATGTGTCCGCGCCGGCCGCACCAGCGTTCTGCTGAGGAACAGCACCAACCAGAGATGATGCCAGCAATATTGGCAACAGGACGGCATTAAACGTACGAATCCGAACACGCATAGCAAGGAAGCGCAAGGCTTCGCCTCTCTGAATGACAGGTCGTTGTAGGTTGCTGGAAAATCGACGAGCGATTCTAGAGGACGGATCAGCAGCGCAAAGTTAATATTCCGTGAAAAAAAACTCTGCTCCGCTAACTGTGGATATCAGTTTTTCCGTAACAGACTATTCACACAAATTTGGCTGACGTTTCACACTCGAAGGGTGAACTTTCCTCTATGCTCACCTCGATCCCGCAAAAAGGTTTTTTGAATGAGGAAAATCAGACTGTTCGATGGGTTTGCTTTCCAGCTTGCGTCCTCGCATATGACTCACGGTCAAACCTGAAAATTCGTTACGAAATTACAAGGAGAAACGAAATGTCGAGAATCAAAATATTTGTCGCGGCGCTTCTCGTGACCGCGGCGGTTGTCTTTGGTCCCTCGCACGCGGCAGCGGCCGACACTGTTGAGCTGGCGATCGCCGGTTCGTCTGCGATATGGCAAACGGCGGGTCTGGCTACCTTCCAGCGGATTGGCACCGGAAACACCGGGGCTTGCGCCGGTTTGGGTATTACCGCTACCAAACCCTGCTTCCACTACACGACCAACGCTAAGTTCAACCTCAACGACACTCGGCCAACGAAGATCGGAGGCAGCACCAACGTAGACACCGGGACCCTCTGGATTGTGTGGGACAGTAGCACTACATCGCGCCACGTCTGGGTCTACTCTAACGTAGACTCCGTCGTCGGCGACCGTTGCTTCTTCGCGCAGCCCCGCTGCACCATCACGGTTCCTTCGGGCTATATCTGGGGCACCGTAGGAGCGCAAATCCCGACCTCCCTGTGGGGCACCGACACCGTACCACCTGCTGACGTGCAGGCCCTCTTTGGTGGTCTCGGTGTGAGCGTCAACACGGCCGCCACCGATATTCGTCCCGACGATGCACAGTTTGTGATCTGCCGCGTCGATTCGAACCTTGGCCACGGCTCGGAAACCGCCAGCCACCCCGACGGTTTGGACGGTCTTGGCTACGCCACCAACCCAACGGGCACTTGCCCCACGTTCGCCAGCATTTCCTTAGCTAACGGTGTTGGTAACCCCATCCAGAGCGGCTTCTCTACATCCACGGCGAACCCGCTCGCCTTCAATATCAGCGGACATGATCCGTTCACGAACACCGCCATTCCGGCGTTTGACGTAATCAATTTCGGCGCCGCTCCAATCGTATTCCTGTTCAGCCGCAGCTCGACCATCAACACCGGACTGAAGGGAGCGGCAGACGCGACCGACGCCCAACTGCAGGCGATCTTCTCGGGCACGAACTGCGATGCCAACGTATTAGCAGGCACGAAAGGTCCAGCGCCCATCAACGCTTTCCTCCGCGAACCTCTCTCCGGAACCATGAACACGACTGAAGCCAGCGTGTTTCGTCGTCCGGTCGACACAGTAGCCAAGACAGTCATTGGCTTGAGTCAGGAAACTGGCGTTGGCACCACCAACCCGCTTAGTGTTACTCCCTGCACTGCCGGTGGTGCCCGTTCCCGCGCCATCGGAACCGGCCAAATGGTCGGAACGGCAGTCAAAAATGCGGGGGGCGGGGCCGGTGGTACCGGCGAAAACGGCAACGACGGTATCGGCTATGCGTTCTTCAGCTTTGGAAACGTGAGCTCGATCTCCGGCAGTGCGAACTTCGGCTACCTGACGCTGGACGGCCAGGATCCGATCGGGCTTCACACCGTTAACCAGGAACTGCCAGTCTGCGTGTATCCTTGCCCCGAGTCTGCGTTCCCGGCTTGGATCAGCGGGAAAACCCTGCAGTCGTTCCCGTCCCTCCGCACAGGCAAATACACCGCGTGGTCTCTGTTGCGCATGGTTACCATCAGCGGGAAAGAGGTTCTCGTTGAGGACTTGGCTAAAGCCTCGTTCAAGTACGACGTAAACTTCACAAGCGATTTCATCCCGGTTGATGAAACCGTCGACTCGCACGGCAACACCGATCCAGGACTGATCTGGTGGCACACGCACTACCAGCAGCGTGACGCCAACGGCCTTGCTCTGGGCGGCGCGCCCACCAACGGCACGTTCCCCACTCACCACAACCCCGGTGTAGTTGCCGCCGACCATGGTGGTGATATGGGTGGTTGCACGATCACGACTACGGGTATCACCGCTACCACGAAGATCAAGTTCATCCAAGCCAACGTAGTCGAGCCGTATGCGGTTACCTGCAGCTTGGATCGCAACTAGCTCCATCTTTTCCTTACAACCCGGGCGGACCGTTCCAACGGTTCGCCCGTTCTTTTGATAGGATCAAAAAAAATGAATTGGAACTGCTGGCGCCTCTGGCGTTCACCGATTCAAAAGCAATTATGAGGAGACACTGTGATACGGAATCGCTTGCGTGCCATTGTTGGCGGAATCGTACTGATTCTTTTATCCATGAACAGTATTGCCCAGTCGAACCCCGCATCTCCAGCTGACCCGTCCGTCGCGAAGCTTAAAGATCCTCACTTGAACCAGGTGGTCGAAGATTTGGCTTCACCCACCTTGGAAAAGACCCATCTGATACCCGACCGGCCTCTCATCGGATTTGTCGACGAGAAGTCCGGGTACAGTGTTTCAGAGGTTCGGTTGCAGTGGAGACCAGGGGACCCAATCGATTTGTGGCTGATGAGGCCTATTAAGGTGAAAAATCCTCCCGTGATTCTTTACATCTATGGCTATCCTTCCGACACCGACATCTTTAAGGATCCTGACTGGCAGGAGTTGGTGACAAGGGGGGGCTTCGCCGCGGCAGGATTTGTGACTTCGCTCACCGGGCATCGCTATCACGATATTGAGTGGAGCAAATGGTTCTTGAGTGAATTGCAGCAGTGCCTGTCAGAGTCATCGCATGACGTGCAGATGGTATTGAACTATCTGGCATCGCGCCGCGACCTGGATATGAACCGCGTCGGCCTGTTC